>JBBSSY010000272.1:0-5291 GCA_038241595.1 Chitinophagales bacterium
AAATACCGCCGACGGGTATCCCATAACGGTCTCGTGCATACGATACTGTTCCTCCAGCAGCACCACGGCCTCCGGGTGCGCCTGCACACATTTTTCCATAAGCGTGGTGCCGAGCCCTGTGCGGTCGGCCTCCTGCGACTTGATGGTGGGCGGCAGCTGGCAGTGATCCCCGGCCATAACTACTTTTTTTGCCTTCAAAATCGGGATCCAGCAGGCAGGCTCCAGCGCCTGGCCGGCCTCATCAATAACTACCGTGTGGTATTTTAAAGAACGCACCGTATAATGATTGGCACCCACCAGCGTGGCTGTTATAACATCAGCTTTGGCCAGCACATCGTCGATGATGTATTGCTCGGTACGTTCAATTTCCTTGCTGATATTACGCGCCTCCGTAAACAAAGCCTTTCGTTGTTCACGCTCCGCATAGCCAAAACTGCGTTTGTATTTGTGCGCCATGTCGCGGAAATCAGCCGCCTGTTTTTTCAGGCGCTTTATTTCCTTCAGCTGGGGGTGCGCGCCCATCTTACTGTCAAGTGTAAGCGCCATCAGCGATTCGGACACGCGAGCCGGGTTACCGACCCGCACCACGCTGAGTTGGGCGGCCGCCAATTTTTCACTCAGCAGGTCAACGGCCGCATTGCTTGGCGCCACGACCAGCACCTGTTTGTGATCTTGCTTTATGAGTGCGATGATGGCCTGTACGAGTGTTGTTGTCTTGCCGGTTCCCGGGGGGCCATGCACGATGGCCAGTTCGTTCGCCGACAGGATTAAATTCACCGCTTGTTGCTGTGCCTCGTTTAACGCGGGAAAGGCCGGCACAAACGGCAGGGGTTGAAAAGCCGGTTTTTTCTCCCCGGTCAACACCTGGATCGGCGGGCCGGCTTCCTTTTTGTCTGCCATCGCCCCGGCAGTACGCAGTGCATTTTCCATCTCTTCGTAACTGTTCGCGTCGAACACGGCGTCGATGCCCAGTTTACCATTGCGCGACCACTCGGGCAATTCATCAACCCGTACACTCAGCTTTAACCGGTTGCCGCTGATATAAGAAATCGTTCCGGTGACGCGGTCATTTTTTGCATCGAAATTGGAAAACAGGGCGGCAGACATGCCAAACCGGAGCTGGTGAATAATGTCCTGGTGGCTGTGTCGTTCCACTTCGATGGCCAGGTAGTCGCCCCGACCGACTTCTGTGTCCTTGATGGCTATTGGATACCAGGCCATGCCGTTTGCGCGTCGCACGGTTAGCGGAACCGTGTCAGCCATTTTTTCGTAGGACTTGCGATCTTCCGCTTTTTCAATATCAAGTAGTTCCTGTAATTTTTTGAAATATTCCATGAATTGCATCACAGCACTCCTGCAGTAGCGGGAAATCACGCCCCTTCAGTGATCTGTTGCGCAAATTTACGCCATATGTCTTAGGACGTGCGATAACGCGACTGATAAATCGCCGCGAAATACCGGGATATAAGGGAACAACAGCAACCGTTCAGAAAAATATGTAATCCAGAAAATTCTGCTCACCTTGTGAGGTCAACGCCGTATTATGGAACAGCTCTCCATTACCTCATTGCTTCAAAGCACACCACCTACCAGGGGTCGGGCTCCTTGTGGATCGAATGCGAAGGCCAACGGTTCCCCGGCCCGGGCCGCGTGGAACTGCTCGAACGAATAGAGGCACCGGCTCCATCAACAAAGCCGCCGAAGACATGGGCATGTCTTACAAAAAAGCCTGGGAGATGATTAGTGCGCTCAATACGCAGGCGCTGAAACCGTTTGTCATCATGATGAGATCGATTCAATTATTTTTCATGACCGGTGCCGTCGATTTGTCCACAATAGTTCCGCGTGAAGAAAATCCGGTCCGCAGCAGCAAATAGGTGAAAGAAGTTATCATTCGCTCGGCAAAGGAATAAATTGCCATTAAACCCGTAAATAGAACGACTACTTTACCAGTCAATGAGCGCCACAGCCACGCCAATGGTAGCCTGGCTGTGGTTGTAATCCATCAGCGTTTCACCATAACCGTCAGTTGCCTGCAGGATAAGGCGAAAATTGTTGATGACCGGCAGCGACCAGGATAATTGCAAGCTGCCACGGCCGGGATATTTTGGACGCAGCCCGCTGGCGGCAATCAATGACAACTGGTGTTTCTTTACATTATACACAACCACCGCACGCGCCCGGCCCACAAAATCAGCCACTTTTGGATTCTCATCTTCTTCATCCGGCAGCCGGTACCAGCCGGAGAGCATGACCTGCCACGCCTTTCGTTCGAAACCGGCATTTACCATCAGGCGGTTCCAGCTCCGGGACAACGGCAACGTGCGACCATTTGACTGGTGATTAAATGCCACACTCAGCATGCGGCCTGTGAAGCCAAGCACTCCATATTTCACCGGGAAATTCAGGATCACTTCAGGTTCGTAATTCAGCTCCCGGAATGGCCGTGATAGTTCCGCATTGTATATCTGCCAGTGCGCCACCTGCGTGTACCCAACCCAGAGATCTGCGCGGTTGTTAAAAAGGCCATAGATGACCTTCGTTTTAAGACTGAACTGGAATTTGGCTTCGTAATTATTATAATTTACACGGAAAGGCAGTGTATATGCCGGGTTTTCACTGGTCGGTTTCGTATTGGGATTGTTGGAACGGCGGCCGGCAGTAACAAATACCGGTTTGTAGGGTGTTATGACAAACACACCCCGGTGGTTTTCGCGATCCAGTTCCCACCGCTCCGACATCGTCTGCTGTTTGCGTAGGAAGAGATTCTCTTTTGTTTGCGCTTTCGTAACAGTTGGCGACAGCATTCCGACGATGGATATGCAGGCAGCATAGAACAATCCTTTGGATGATTTCATATCAGGGAATAAATGCTGGTGATTGATGGGGTCAGGAAGGATGCATGGGCAGAGAACTGGCGTTATTTAATCCGCGAAAAACGCATCATGGCGACATCGCCCATGATCAGCGTAAGCGTAGTATCTTCTGTGATGCTGTAATGATTTATTTTTTTCAGGGTACTGAAAAAAGTCGACTCGCCAATGCCCGGACACGCCATCATGGTGGCCGCCGGCTCGCCAAAACTGATGGCGTTATTTTCCAATGTAATGGGTGCGCTAAACGAGTTGCAACTGCTGTTGCCGCTCACTTCCGCAGCACCATCCCTAAAGATCAGTTGCGGTTTCTTTTCCGGGTACAACCCGTCAAAAGCGATGCGGGGGCCCGTGATGTAATTCAGCTGCCAGCTACCCGTGAGCGAAGGGGCAACTTTTGCGGGTGTATTCATTTTTTGCGTGTTTTTACAAGCATTGATGACAAACAACAGGCAGAGTACAGGTACAACCAGCAACAGTTTTTTCATGATTACCTATTTATCTAAATTTAAAACGAATAACACTTATTTTTTGCAATTTGCCCGGCTTAAAACGATGCCATGTCCGAAATCTATGACGGCTCCCGGCGCAAATTCCATCCGGCCTCCGTGTTCTTCTACTTTGCCATAGCCTTCCACGGCGACGCTGTCGTTCACCAGGTATTTGACCTGTCGTACAGAACGTACGCCTTCCGAGTTAAAGGTATAATCTGCTGTCAGCGTGTCGCCAGACATCAGGCCGGTAAAGGTACCGGTGTTTTTGTCTTTCCCCGAAATGGCATAGTCCAGTTCCCCTGCTGCCTGGCTCCCATTAATCTGGAGTGACAGCACGACGTTATTTCCACCGGTCGTCAGGGCATAACATTGTTCGGATTGCACCTGAACCGGGGCTACGGTGGACGTATCCGTCTGCGGGTCCAACACATCGGATTTTTCAGGAGCTTCATTACAACCCGCCATGACAAGCAGGCAACAGGTGACGATTCTAATCATAAATAAAAATTTACTGTATTTCAATGTAGACTATTTTGTGTGGATAATAACAATATCAGGATGTGAGCGTTTGATTATGCTTACCATTTTTCAACAACAGATTTATCATGTAATACCTGGCACATGCGTCTTTTTTCAAAGTGGAATGATCGTCTATGGTTTATTGCGCTGGCGTTTGCCTCCTGCAATACAAACAATAAACCAGAAACTGTGCCGAAGGTCGTTAGGGACACAACCATAACCGTTAGTAATGCCTTTAGTCCAAAGTTCCTCGACAGCACAACCCTCGAGCATTACCTGCAGGACACCACCTTGCAGGACAGCGTGGCCAACCGCCTGCGGCTTTTTTACGCGCAGCGGAATTACCAGTACGCCTGGTTTACCGATTCAGGCCTGGCGGAATATAGTCTCGGTTTCGGCGAGATGTTAAACAACTATGTTTCTTATTCAAAAGACAGCAGCATGTACAGCAGCGCCGTGCAAGCCATGATCGATACATTTTCCGTGGACCCAACAGCCATACCTTCACCGGATGACATGATTAAAACCGAACTCCTGCTTTCGCGGCAGTTCTTCCGGTACGCCTACCGCGTATATGAGGGCCGTAATAACATGAATCAGAAAGACCTCGGCTGGTTCATTCCTAAAAAGAAAGTAGACCCGGTATCGGTGCTCGACTCGATCGTAAAAAACAATGGTTTTCGCGGCGTTGAACCACTCAACCCTCAGTATGATTTATTAAAGAATGAGCTGATCAGATACGACGCCTTGCAGCCGGGGCTCGATTCACTACCACCCGTAATACTGGCAAAAGGAAAGAAGATCCTGGACGCTGCCGAACAACACAATTTGCAGAAACACCTCTACTTACTGGGTGATCTTCATCAATCGCCTGCCGATCGGCCAGAAGCCGACAGCGTTGCAGCGGCGCTGAAAAGATTCCAGGGTCGTCACGGTCTTGCTGCAAGCGGCCAGGTAAATAACTCCACGCTGGCAGCGCTGAACGAGCCCGCGCAACAGCGGATCAACCAGATGCTCATCAACCTGGAGCGACTGAAATGGGTGCCGCTGCAACCCGCTACCGACTATTTCCTGGTCAACATTCCCGAATACAAGTTGCATGTGTACGAACATGGCCAATACCGGTTTAACATGAACGTGGTGGTGGGGTCCACCGCGAACAGTACCGTTATATTTGCGGGCACGCTCAAACATGTCGTTTTCAGCCCGTATTGGAATGTGCCGCAAAGCATTATTAAAAAAGAGATCCTGCCGGGCATCCGGCGAAACAAAAATTACCTCGCTGCTCACAATATGGAGTGGAACAACGGGCAGGTGCGGCAAAAGCCCGGTCCGCGCAATGCACTTGGCCTGGTGAAATTCCTGTTCCCCAACAGCTATAGCATTTACCTGCACGACACCCCTT
>JBBSSY010000273.1:0-5290 GCA_038241595.1 Chitinophagales bacterium
GATCCAGTTAAGAAAATATCAATATTCAACGCTCAAAATTCAATGCTCAAATAAAAAGAATACAGCCTGACCGCCTGGTTCTTTATTGAATATTGAGCGTTGAATCTTGATTATTGAATATTTTTTTAAAGACTTCTCAACTAAACGAAGTTAAGTGCTCATAGCTCATAGCTCATAGCTGACAGCTCACAGCTCTTCCTCACGTCATGATATCCCGTACCACCTTTCCCGACACGTCTGTCAGCCGGTACCTGCGGCCCTGGTGGCGGAAGGTGAGGCGTTCATGATCGAGGCCAAGGAGGTGCAGCGCGGTTGCCTGGAAATCGTGGACATGCACCGGGTTTTGCACGATGTTATACCCAAACTCATCCGACTCGCCATAGACCATACCCGCCTTTACACCACCGCCGGCCATCCAGATGGTGAAACAGCGCGGGTGATGATCGCGTCCATAATTATCCACGGTCATTTTTCCCTGGCAATAATTGGTTCGCCCAAACTCCCCGCCCCAGATAACGAGTGTTTCATCCAACAGTCCGCGCTGTTTGAGGTCGGTGATCAGCGCAGCAGAAGGCTGGTCCACGTCGTTAGCCTGGCCGCGCATTTCTTTGGGCAGGTTGCCATGTTGATCCCAGCCCTGGTGGTATAACTGGATGAAGCGGACGCCGTTTTCGGACAGCTTCCTGGCGAGCAGGCAGTTGGCGGCATAGGTGCCTGGTACCAGGCATTCTGAGCCGTATAATTTTACGATGTCATCGGGTTCTTTTGACACGTCCATGATCTCCGGCACGGCAGTTTGCATCCGGTAGGCCATTTCATATTGTTGGATCTTGGTGGAAATTTCAGGATCACCAAATTTTTCGTAGCCCATGTGGTTGAGCGAAGAAACCTTATCCAGCATATTGCGGCGTGCGGTGCGATCCATGCCATCGGGGTCCTGCAGGTATAAAATGGGATTCTCCCCGCTGCTGAACTGTACCCCCTGGTGTACCGAATCGAGGAACCCGTTCGACCATAATTTCGAGTATACGCCCTGGCCATTTCCTTTACCGCGGGAAAGCAGTACACAAAATGCCGGCAGGTTCTTGTTCTCGGTGCCCAATCCGTAACTGACCCAGGAACCCATGCTGGCACGGTTTCCCTGTTGTGCGCCCGTCTGGAAGAAAGTCAGTGCCGGGTCATGGTTAATTGCTTCTGTATTCATCGATTTGATGATGCAGATATCGTCGACAATTTTCGCCATGTGCGGGAAAATTTCGCTTACCCACGCACCCGACTGGCCATGCTGCTGGAAATTGTAATAAGATCCCACCAACGGAAATGATTTCTGGTTTGATGTCATGCCCGTCAGCCGCTGCCCCATGCGGATGGATTCCGGCAGGTCCTGCCCCTGCATCTTCGCCAGCATGGGTTTGTAATCGAAGGTCTCCAGTTGAGAGGGCGCGCCATTCTGGAACAGGTATATGACCCGTTTCGCTTTTGGTGCAAAATGCGGGATGCCGGCGAGTATGTCTGCCTGCGGATCAGCAGATCCGCTAAACAGGTCAGGGATCAACAGGGAACCGAGCGCCGCGCTGCCCAGGCCGATGCTGAGCTTTGACAGAAATTTGCGCCGGTTTATTCCCAGTCCGTGTTCGAGCAATTCTTTGTCCATGATCAGGTTTTTGTAATGGCTTCTTCCATGTTATAAATCACTTGCAGCATCGCCATACATGCGGCCAATTCAGACCTGGTGTTTTTTGGATCGGGTTTGTACTCTCCTACTTTTACCAATTTGGCGGCAGACGATTCATTCGTTGTAAAATATTTTATACGGTCCTTATAATAATCTACGAGCAAATCCAGCTCTTTTTTATCCGGAGTGCGGCAAATGATTTTTTTAAAGGCGGTGGTAACCGTGGCATCCGGTGACAGCCCCGAAAGCAGTAATTTATCCGCCAGGGCGAGGGAGGACTCAAGTACGGTCGGGTCGTTCATCATGACCAGCGCCTGCAGCGGGGTATTGGTACGGATGCGTTTGATCTCGCATTGGTCGCGGTTGCTGGCGTCAAAGATCATCATAACCGGCGGCGGAACGGTGCGTTTGATAAATGAATACATGCCCCTCCGGTAAAGCAGTTCCTTGTGATCCTGTTTATAGGTGCTCAACAAACCGCGCCCCGACGTGGCCATTTCCCACAATCCCTCGGGTTGATAAGGTTTCACGCTGGGGCCGCCAATGGTTGTCTGCAGCAGGCCGCTACTCTCCAGCAACATGTCCCTCACCAGTTCGGCCGGCATACGCACCCGCGGAAAATAAGACAGGTAAACGTCGTCTTTATCGACGGCCAGTTTTTCTTTGGATATGACCGCCGACTGGCGATAGGTGGCTGACAACATAATTTGTTTTACCAGTCTTTTGATGTCCCAGCCATGATCCCTGAAATCAACAGCTAGCCAGTCTAGCAAGGCGGGATGGCTCGGCAGCTGACCCTGCATGCCGAAGTCATCGGGGGTTCTTACAATGCCTCTTCCAAAAAATTCCTGCCAGAGGCGGTTAACAAATACGCGCGCGGTGAGCGGATGTTTCGGGTCGAAGAGCCATTGGGCAAGACCCAGGCGGTTCTTCGGGTATTCATCGGTAAATGGAAGAATCGACTCCGGTGTTGCGGGACTTACTTCTTTTGCCGGGGCGTCGTAGGCACCACGGGCAAGTATAAACGTTTTGCGCGTGGTGTCGCGGTCTTTCATGACCGATACTTCCAGTTTGTTGGTATCCGTTTTATTAAGATAGCTAAGGACTCCCTGGAGGTCTTCCTTGGTGATCTCCATGCGCGGATTCTTAGCATAGGTTTCCGGACCGCCGACCGTCGACTCCAGGCCAACTTCAGTGATGTTATTAAAAAAGGCAAAAACCTGGTAATAGTTTTCCTGTGAAAAAGGATCATACTTGTGATCGTGGCATTTCGCGCATTCAAGGGTGACGCCCATAAATGCTTTGCCGAGCGTATTGGTTCGGTCAGTTACATATTCTATGCGGTATTCTTCGTCGATGACGCCACCTTCTTCGGTGATCTTGTGGTTTCGGTTGAAACCCGTGGCCAGCAGCTGTTCCCGCGTTGCATCCGGCATCAGGTCGCCGGCGAGTTGCCAGGTCACAAACTGGTCGTAGGGCATGTTCTTATTGAACGCATGGATCACCCAGTCGCGCCAGGGCCATTGTGTGCGGTAGTTGTCATCCTGGTAACCATGCGAATCGGCGAAACGCGCCACGTCGAGCCAGGGCAGCGCCATGCGTTCGCCATAGGATGGTTTGGCCATCAGCTCATCCAACATATGTTCGTAGGCGTCGGGTGACGCATCGGACATAAAGCGGTTGATCATCTCCGTTGTTGGCAACAGACCAGTCAGATCAAGCGAAATACGTTTCAGGAGGCGTTCTTTGTCAGCTTCTTCGTTAGGCGCCAGTCCTTTACCTTCCATCTGCTTTAATACAAAATAATCTATTTCATTCTTTGGCCAGTCCTTATCACTGACTGTGGGCAGCGCCGCCTTTCGGGGAGCTACAAACGCCCAGTGTGGTTCATAATGGGCGCCCTGTTTGATCCATTTCTCAATGATTTGCACTTCCTCTTCCGTTAGCATTGGCAGGTTACTGCCTGCAGGGGGCATTTGGATAGAAGTGTCTTTGGTACTTACCCGGAGGTATAATTCAGAAAGTTCGGGTTTAAAGGGTACGATGGCATGCGCCCGGGGATGTTCCTGCAAAGCCTTGTAAGCCTCTGCTTCAATATCCAGCCGAAGCCCTGCCTCCCGTTTGTTTCCATCGGGACCATGGCATTTGTAACATTTGTCAGAAAAAATGGGGCGAACCTGGAAATTGTAGCTGATCTGGTCATTCTCTATCGTAGAATCGGTCTTGCCCGAACACGAAATAAAGTACACCATTCCCAGGCAACATAAGGCAATCGAACACAGGTAAATCAGCTTTTTCATGAGCAGGCATTGTTCAGCGTTGTGAAACCGATATCATTTAGATGAGCAGTTTAAAAATATTCAATAATCAATGTTCAACGCTCAATATTCAATGAATTCCAAGCTTTCAGGGTGGATTCTACATACTGAATGTTGATTATTTTCCCGACTTAACGACGCTGATTGTAAGGTAGGAAATTTGGCTTAAAATACACGCAAAAACTTGCACTTCCGTCGCAGTTCCAGGCATAATGGTCAGCCGTAATTTGTCAGTTGCCACCAGCCAGCCTCCCAGTTGCATTTCCAGCCACCAAACGGCCTCCAGGTTATGACCCCGCCTCCCGTTTTGCTCAGTACCCGGTATTCTGTTTCAGATTTGGGTTGAGTGCGAGCTCAGTGGTTGGCACCGGAAATATGCGCTTGTAGGTTTCAGCGGTGTTGGTGGGTTTAAAACCCCAGGCACTCTCGAACTGACCGAAGCGGATCAGGTCGTTCCTGCGCCAGCCTTCCCAGGCAAATTCCCTGGCGCGCTCATCCAGTAATTGCGGCAGCGTAATGGCTGTAACTACAGGGGCTTTTACACGTGTCCTGATCTTATTGACCAGCACCACCGCGGTTTGCAATTCGCCCTTGACAGTTGTGGCAGCGGCCCCACGCAGGATCGCCTCCGCTTTCATCATTATAACGTCTGCCAGCCTGAACATTGGCAAATCATTGTTTTGGTAACGGGTAGACGGATTGGCGTTTTTGTCGGGATAAAACTTGATCGAGCGAACCCCCTTACACTGTCCCAGGATATCATTGCCGACATCCATGGTGGAGACCTTCGTCAGGGTGAGTTCCGGGGAGAGCTCCACCTGCCAGTTAATCGGCCCGTCGGTGCCGGTATATGTCTGGTCGAGTGTTTTTTTAGTGGTGGCAAAGAGAAGCGGCGTGCCGTCGAAATTATATTGCTTGCCGGCCAGCCAGGTATTGTTGCGTACATCGCCGGCCAGGTTAAAGCGGGCGTAAAAATCAGGGATGGTACTCAGCGCCACACTCGGGCGAAACGGTATGCTGTATTTTGCCTGCAATTGTGTAACGAGTCCAAAACGCGTGAAGTGGTTACCCGGTATCAGGTTCGCATCATACGGCACCGCGAAAATGGTTTCCTTGATCTGTGGACCATTCTCCGGCGCGAAGAGCGTATTGTAATCCGCATCGAGGCTAAAGGGCGCGTTCAGGAGGATGCTGTCCGCCATGGCAACGGCGTCGGCGTACCGGGCGGTACCGGTATAATACTCCGCATTCAGGTATAGCTTTTCCAGCATTGAAAAGGCCATCCATTTGGTTGCGC
>JBBSSY010000274.1:0-5286 GCA_038241595.1 Chitinophagales bacterium
CCAGCGATCGAGAATGAGTTCCGCGTACTCAGTAAAACAGGCGCGGACGATGATGCCATCTCCGTGTTTGCTCAAAACCTGCGGCAGTTATTGTTGTCGGCACCGTTGGGTTCGAAAAAAGTACTTGCGCTTGATCCTGGCTTCAGGAGTGGATGTAAACTGGTTTGCCTGGATGAGCAGGGAACGCTTGTATATAACACCAATATATACCCGCATCAGCCGCAAATGCAGATTCAGCAGGCAACTGATGAGTTGCAATACCTGGTGAAAAAATTTGAAATCGACGCGATTGGTATTGGCAACGGAACAGCCGGCCGGGAGACAGATCAATTTGTTCGGGGAATAGATTTCGGTCGTAAAATCAACATCTTCCAGGTAAATGAAAGTGGTGCATCGATTTACTCGGCATCTGAAGTTGCCCGGGAAGAATTTCCGGACCATGATGTCACCGTCCGTGGTGCAGTAAGCATCGGCCGGCGGTTGCTGGACCCACTGAGTGAACTCGTTAAAATCGACGCGAAGTCGATTGGCGTTGGCCAGTACCAGCATGACGTAAACCAGACAAGGCTTAAAGAGAGCCTCGATAAAATGGTTGAGAGCTGTGTGAATTTTGTGGGTGTTGACCTGAATACGGCCAGCCGGCATTTGTTGACATACGTGAGCGGCCTGAGTGCCACGCTCGCAAGAAATATCGTAGACTACCGGGCGACAAATGGCGCATTTAAAAGCCGTGCCGAGCTGAAAAAGGTTAGCCTCATGGGCCCAAAATCTTTTGAACAGTGCGCCGGCTTTTTGCGAATACCCCGCGCAGATAATTTACTTGACAACAGCGCGGTACACCCGGAAAGTTATTACATCGTACAAGGCATGGCAAAGGATCTGAACTGCTCGGTGAAAGACCTGATTGAACAAACGACCTTACGCAGCCAGATCAATAAAAAGAACTATGTTAATGAAACCGTGGGCGAATATACCATCGGGGATATTTTAAAAGAATTGGAAAAACCTGGTCGCGATCCGCGGGAGATCATTGAAGAATTTCAATACGATAGTCAGATTAAATCAATTGAAGATGTAAAGGTGGGCATGTCAGTACCTGGCATCATAACGAACATTACCAAGTTCGGCGCCTTCGTAGACATTGGTGTTAAACAGGATGGTCTCGTACACATTTCGCAATTAAGTAATTCATTTGTATCTGATCCGAATGATGTGGTCAAGCTGCAGCAAAGTGTTATCGTGACGGTAACAGAAGTAGACGTTGCGAGAAAACGCATTGCTTTGTCGATGAAAGACAATCAAAAGAAAGATCCGGAACAAAAAAGTAAGGGTGGGGTGCAAACAGGGCACCGCCCGGGGAACACAAAGCCCGAAACTACTGGCAGGCCCGCTGTTCTCAACCCGTTCCAGGCAAAATTGCTCGAGATTAAAAAGAAGTTAAAATAACTGTATTAAAGACTTGAACGATGATCAACAGGCGCGGATCATTTCGCGCCTGTATTATTTATTGATGGTCTCAAGCGCTTTAAGTACAACCGGATCCGTTCTATTGAGGACTTCATAAAAGCCCTCATTGCGCCAGGGCTGCCTGGCCAGCAAGGCTTTGATACGACGTAATGCAAGTGTCTTATCACCTGCCGGCAAACTCGAAAGATTGATACTGTCTCTTTCGGCGAAGGACACCAATTCGTTCCAAACTACTTCTTCACCCTTAAAATTTTCGGAAAAATCCTTTGGCGAACGGTACGCTTTAAATTCTTCCTTGTGTTTTATAAAATACCGGTAGACGAAATTATTGAGCGTGGGAGACATATACAATGAAGCCAACCCGGGAGAAAAAGACGTGGTATCAAAGGGGACAAAAATATCAGGCATAATACCGCCGCCACCGTAAACTGTTTTGCCATTACTCGTTTTGTACGCTTTCCCGATTTGCACCCTGGTACTGTCGGGGTGTATAAAGTCGCCATGGTTATAACGATCCATAATTTCCTTCCGGTAATCTGCTCGTACCTTATACGATTTCTGGATGCTTCTTCCAGAGGGCGTGTAGTACCTGGCAACGGTAAGCCGTAGCGCAGACCCGTCAGACAAGTCGAACTGTTCCTGCACCAGTCCTTTGCCGAAACTCCGGCGACCGATGACCGTGGCACGATCCCAGTCTTGTAGTGCGCCAGTAAGTACTTCACTTGCGCTTGCAGATCCTTCGTCGATAAGCACGACCAATTTGCCCGTTTCAAAAAGACCCGGTCGTTTGCATCGATATTCCTCTTTTGCGATCTTGTCACCTTGAGTGTATACGATCAGTTTGGAGTCGTCGAGGAACTCATCGGCAATGTCAACAGCTTCGCTCAATATACCCCCACCATTGCCACGAAGGTCAAAGATCAATTTCTTCATGCCTTGCTTTTCCAGCTCTTCCACGGACTTCATAAATTCCTCGTAGGTGGTTTGAGAGAATTTGCTGAGGCGGATCAGCCCGGTTTCTTTATCAATCATATACGCCGCTTCGAGTGAAGGCAGGGGAATAGCGCTCCGTTGTATCGTAAATGGCAAAGTTTGGCGGCCTCTTAAAACGGTGACCTGGATCTTGCTGGCGCCGGGGCCACGTAACAGTTTCTTTATTTTTTCCGAGGTAATTTTTTTGCCGGCTACCAGCGAATCAGCCACCTTCAGAAACTGATCACCCGCCTGAAGGCCCGCTTTTTCACTGGGACCTTTTTCCAGGACGCTTACGACATTTACGGTATCATTAAATATATAAAACTCCACACCGATGCCCAGGAAGTCACCCTTCAGGTCTTCGTTGATATCCGCCAGGTCAACGGGAGGTATGTAAACAGAATGTGGGTCGAGGCGATTAAGTACCTGCTGTATGGCTTCCTCGGCGAGGGTGTCTGTATTAACGGCATCAACATATTTCAGGTTAATCAGATCGAGTACCTGTTGCAACGGCTTTCGCTTGTCAACGTTAAAAAAGCTTTTCGCGTTGCCTGTATTCTCTCTTAATTTAAATCCGATCACCATTCCCAGGATCATCACCATCGACAATAGAAGCGGAAGCCAGACTTGTAAACTCTTTTTTTGCATGCTACTCTGTTCAGTGGGTGCAAATTAATCGAATTACTTCATTGTAGCGCAGCATTGACGTGGACCGACATTTTATGCCAGATATATGAGTGAGGAGTTATACTTTCGTTTTCATTTAGCGCTTTATCTAAACGAATGTTATGGCTATATTAATTGCTGACAGCGGGAGCACGAAATGCGACTGGTGCCTGGTCGATGGAAAAAAAAAGAAACATATGTTTACTCAAGGGATCAGTCCGTATTTTTTATCGAAAACTCAGATCATGGATGTAATCAGCCAGGAGATTGCGCCAAAGATCAAGAACTATACGATTAAGGAAATATTTTACTACGGTACCGGCTGCAAGAACCCGGTTAACCGGACATTGATTAAACAGGCCATCAAAAATGTATTTCCTGGTGCGGACGTCGAGGTAAATACGGATCTGCTGGCCGCTGCCCGGGCACTGAGTAAAGACGAAAAGGGAATTGCTTGTATCTTAGGGACTGGTAGTAATTCATGCTATTATAACGGACGAAAAATAGTAAAAAACAGCCCGGGATTGGGCTACGTGCTGGGTGATGAAGGAAGCGGTGCTTACCTGGGCAAGAAAGTACTTCAGTATTATCTGTACAACACCCTGGATGAAGAGTTGCTTTTCAGGTTCAACGATCGATTTAATACGACCAACGTCGAGATCTTGGACAATATTTACAAACAGCCGCTGCCAAACCGGTACCTGGCGTCGTTTACGATTTTTTTGGCGGAGAACAGGGGACACTACATGATCGAAAATATCATCGAGGATGGACTGAATGATTTTTTCTTTCAGCACATCTGCAAGTACCGTGAAAGCTGGAGGCTGCCGGTTCACTTTGTTGGAGGTGTAGCCTTTGGCTTTAAAGATGTGGTGAAAGCCCTTTGCAGTATGTATGAACTTGAATTGGGGAATATCCTGAAAACACCGATGGATGGACTCATACATTATCATGGCTCGTAACCCGTTCTGCGTGTGCATTAGGTATTTATAAGTATTAACGAAACAGTTACGAAATAACCATAACCTTCTTAAAGACCTGTTCTTATCTTTGCAAATAATTAAACAGGAAATGCATAACAGCATTCAGGAGGATTGTACTTATGAATGATTTTATCCGGATCACCGAAGAACCCAGCAGCTATCGTAATCTTGAGCGTATGAGCGTGCTGGAATTATTAACCAGTATGAACCAGGAAGATAAAGTGGTACCCCTCGCCGTTGAGAAAGCACTTCCTCATATTGAAAAACTGGTGTCCGTCATCAGTGACAAGATGCTCGCGGGAGGCAGGTTATTTTATATTGGTGCCGGAACAAGTGGCCGGCTAGGCATTCTGGATGCGAGTGAGATTCCTCCTACCTTTGGCATGCCTTACGGACTGGTTATCGGTCTGATCGCCGGCGGAGAGGTCGCTATTCAAAAAGCGGTAGAGAACGCAGAAGATAGTATGGAACAGGGCTGGCTGGATCTTCAAAAATATTTCGTGAGCGAGAAAGACGTGGTAATTGGTATCGCCGCAAGTGGTAGCACGCCCTATGTAATTGGAGCGTTGATTGAGTGCCGTAAACGCCACATCATTACCGGTTCAATCTCCTGCAATCCGGGCTCGCCCATGAGCGACCACGCAGATTTTCCCATAGAAATTGTTGTCGGGCCTGAATTTATTACCGGAAGCACCCGGATGAAAAGCGGAACCGCACAGAAATTGGTGTTGAACATGATATCGACATCGGTAATGATCCAGATCGGTCGTGTGGAAGATAACCGGATGGTGAATATGCAGCTAACCAATGATAAACTGGTGGACCGGGGAACAAAAATGGTTATGGAAAAATTGAAGATCAGTGACTATAAACAAGCTAAGGAACTGCTTCTTGAACACGGAAGTGTAAAGAAAGCAGTTCAATCTGTCCTGATAACAAATACGAATAGAGATTTAACAAGTATACCTGACAAATAAAAGGATTTAGCACCGAGGTTATGCATGAAATTGAACCGTTTTACAACTGGCGACATATATATACCAGTGAAGAAGATGAACGTTCCCCTTTCTTCGGAAGGACCTATTCCGAATTCGAGTTTACCCAAACGATCTATAACTATTATATACATCCGCAATGGGATGAATTCGGGTCGAGGACACTTTACATGAAAGTGTTGATGGCCGACTACGAGGAA
>JBBSSY010000275.1:0-5281 GCA_038241595.1 Chitinophagales bacterium
CCTGGTTGAAAAAGAAGGTATCAGCACAGACCGTTTCATCTTCAAATATGGTGAAGCCGGTGGCGATGCAAACACAGTTGATATTCGTGAAGCAAGCAACGATGAAGGCGGTCCTAATACAGTACCTGCTCCACATCCGAATTTGAGGAAAAGAAGATAATCATCTTTCATACTACAGGAAAGCCCTCCCGCAAGGAGGGTTTCCTGTTTTACGACCTTGCTGGCCGGAAGCTTTGTCAAAGCTGGGATTTATCTTATCCTTAACTTCGTCAATACCCGAAATCAACATTTTCTCGCCATATTTGCTTAAATTATTTAACTTCGCAGGCTTGTATGAGAATTTTAGTCGCAATATTGATTATATCATCCGTTTTTTCTTCCTGTTCTAAGTTTGCCAAAGTTCAGAAAAGTACCGATTACGAGTACAAATTGAAAATGGCCAATGAATACTATAGCAAGAAAAAATACAATTTCGCCCAGCAGTTGTATGAAGAACTTTTCCCGGTTTTTAAGGGGACGGATCGTTTTGAAGATGTTTATTATAAATTCGCCTATTGTGGCTATTACCAGCGGGATTACCTGAATGCAGAAAACCTGTTTAAGGGTTTCGTGGAAGTTTTTCCAACAAGCCCCAAGGCAGAGGAAATGGATTATATGCGGGCGTATTGTTTTTATAAACAGTCGCCCAAGATAGAACTCGATCAAACCAATACCCACAAGGCAATTGGGCTAATGCAGATTTTTATCAATTCTCATCCTGGAAGTGCCAGGATAAAAGAAGCAACTGAAATTATTGATAAGAGCAGGGTTAAACTGGAAGCAAAAGAGGCGAAGAGCGCTGAATTATATTACAACATATCCCAGTATAAAGCTGCAGCCATTGCCTATACCAATTTAATGAACAATTACCCCGATTCGGAAAAGAGCGATAATTATAAATATCGGGTGATCAAGTCATATTACGAGTATGCGGCGTTGAGTGTTGATGAAAGAAAGCCAGAACGGTATGAACAGGTTGTTACTGAATGTAATGATTTCATTGACCGTTTTCCAAAAAGTGATTTGATAAAAGATGTTGAACGATTTTTAAATTCCTCCCAATCAAATATAAACGAATTACAAAATGAGCAAGTTAAGAAGACAACTTAGTTCCAATACCAGCAATACTGCTGAAACTAAGAATCTGACTGATATAAAGAATAAGACTGGTAACCTCTACGAGTCAATTGCCATCATCGCAAAAAGGGCAAACCAGATCAATATTACCCTTAAAGAAGAGCTGCATAACAAATTAGAAGAGTTCGCCAGCCATACCGACAGCCTGGAAGAGATTCATGAGAACAAGGAGCAGATCGAGATTTCCAGGGCTTATGAAAGAATGCCGAACCCAGCTTTGCTGGCCACGCAGGAATTCATGGAAGATAAGATCTACCACCGTAAAAATGAAGATAATTTATTCAGTTAATAAGTAATTGCGAACCCGTTTGTAAAGCGACAGTACTCCTGTCGCTTTTACTATTTCAGGTAGCGCCGGTTTATTTTTTTTTGATGCCTTATTGTACGGTATGCTTCAGGATAAAAAAATTCTACTAGGGATCACGGGCAGTATCGCTGCTTATAAATCCATCTTGCTGACAAGGCTGCTGGTACAAGCAGGCGCCGACGTTAAGGTCATTATTACGCCCGCAGCGCGCGATTTTGTTTCGCCGCTCACACTGTCTACCCTTTCTCATAATAAGGTTTTGTCAGCGCTGTTTGAGGAAGATTCCTGGTCCAACCATGTCATGCTGGGCCGCTGGGCTGACCTGATGCTGGTAGCACCCGCAACCGGTAACAGCATTGCGAAGATGGCTGCAGGTCTTTGTGATAACCTGTTGCTCGCTACTTACCTGTCCGCTACCTGCCCGGTGTTGGTGGCACCTGCTATGGATGAAGACATGTGGCATCATCCGGCTATGGTTCGAAACCTGGATGCCTTGACGTCATTTGGCAACCTGATCCTGCCGGTTGGCAAAGGTGAACTGGCAAGCGGGTTAATAGGCGATGGCCGGATGGCCGAACCGGAAAATATTATCAATGTCATTTCGGATACGCTTTCCGCGAAACGGGACCTCGCTGGTAAAAAAGTGTTGATTACCGCCGGTCCCACATATGAATCGATTGATCCGGTTCGTTATATAACAAATCATTCATCGGGTAAGATGGGCTTTGCCCTGGCAGCCGATTTTGCCCGTCGAGGCGCCGATGTGCACGTGGTATCCGGCCCGACGCAGCTGACAACGCAACACCGGAATATAACGGTCACCACTGTTCGAACTGCCGCGCAAATGTGCGAAGCCTGTGAAGCTATTTTTGATTCCGTGGATATTGCAGTTATGGCCGCGGCGGTTGCCGACTATACGCCCGTTGCATATTCCCCGCATAAAGTGAAAAAACAGGGTGATAACCTGGTGATTGAATTGACCCGTACAAAGGATATACTTAAATCGCTCGGACAGCAAAAAATAAAGCAGGTACTGGTGGGATTTGCACTTGAAACGAACAACGAACGCGAATTTGCCTTGCAGAAACTGATTAGCAAAAATGCTGACATGATCGTATTGAACTCGCTCAATGATGCCGGAGCCGGTTTTGGACACGATACCAACAAGATCACCGTTTTCCATCGGTCGGGTGCGGAAGTTTCTTTTGACACCAAGTCCAAATCCAGCGTGGCCAAGGATATCGTTGACTTAATTGTAAAGATGTTGCCATGATCAAAAATTTATTAATAACTATAACTGTGCTGGTCATTTCGTGCCTTGACATGCATGCACAGGAACTACAGGCAAAGATCACCGTCAACGCAAGCCGTATCAGTTCTCAAACGGATAAAAAGGTGTTTCAGACGTTGCAGGCGGCGCTTACCACATTCTTAAACGCGCGTAAATGGACGAAGGAAACCTTTGAACCCAACGAACGAATTGTATGTAATTTTCTGCTGAATATTACCCAGGCGGAAAATAACGTATTTACGGCTACTTTAACCATACAGGCTGCGCGGCCGGTGTATAACTCCACCTACGAAAGCCCGTTGATCAATTTCAATGATGAAAACGTCACTTTTCGTTACGTGGAATACCAGCCGTTGGAATTCAATGAGAACCGCGTTTCCGGTACTGACCCCGTTGCCTCGAACCTCACGGCAATCATGGCCTTCTATGTAAATATTATCATCGGCCTGGACTTTGACTCGTTTTCGCTGCGTGGCGGCGACCCGTACTTCCAGAAAGCAGCAAATATCGTAAACAATGCACCTGACGGCCGTGAATTGGTTGGCTGGCGTGCCTTTGACGGGCAGCGCAACCGTTACTGGCTCATGGAAAATTTAACCAGCAGCAAGTATGCGCTGGTGCATGATGCATTCTACAGTTATTACAGGCTCGGTATGGACAATATGTACGACAATGAAACCGATGCGCGCAATGCCATCATGAATACCTTGAACCTGCTGAATAATATGAATAAAGACTTTCCCAATTCGATGATCCTGCAGTTCTTTTTCATTGGAAAAAGCAATGAATTTATTCGCATTTTCAAAAAATCACCGGCGGATGAAAGGTCGAGGGCGCTGGATATACTGGCGAAACTTGACATCAGCAACGCCAACAATTACAAACAGGAACTGAAATGAGAATTCCGGCGATGTTGATTACTATGTTGCTGCTTGCCGCTTGTTCTGGCGCGCCCGCCGTTATTCCTCCCGCGCAGATGACCAAAATTTTGTGGGATATGATTCAGGTGGATGAATTTGCAACGGCTAATATCGCCTTGGATACCGCAAAAATTCTAAAGATGGAAAGGATGAAATTATACAAGCAGGTCTTTAACATCCACCAGATTTCGCATGAGGAGTTTGAAACCAGTTTCAAGTATTACTCCGCGAAACCCGACCAGATGAAGATATTGTTTGATACACTTGCCGCAATGGGAGAGCGCGCGCGCCACAACTTGTATGCACCTAAAGAAACGGTTTCGGCAGCCAATGGGAAAGACTCCCTGGTGAAGGATGCGGCTAAAAAAGATTCGCTGAAAACTTCGACCGCGAAAGACTCGGTTTTGAAGGCGACCGCGATAAAAGATTCAGCGCTGAAAATTTCTGCGCGAAAAGACTCCGTAGTGAAAGCCGCTGCTGCGCGGGATGCTTCGCTTAAAACATCCGCGCGAAAAGATTCTACAGCAAAAGCCGCCATGCGAAAAGCTTTCCTGCGGAAAGCGTCCGCTGCCCGGGACTCTGCGCTGAAAGTCTCCGCAAGGAAGGCTGCCCTGAGAAGAGACTCCGTCGCGAAATAACGCTGCAGATAGCGGCTAATCAATAATTTACAACCATGAATAAAGTACACCCAGGCGCCGCCGCGGCCATCCAGGATATCGCAAACGGAAGTATCGTGATGCTTGGTGGCTTCGGCCTCTGCGGCATTCCCGAGAATTGCATCGCTGCCCTTGTGCGACAAGGAACTACCGGCCTGACCTGCATCAGCAACAACGCCGGTGTGGATGGTTTCGGTCTGGGATTGCTGTTAGAAACCAGGCAGATAAAAAAAATGATCAGCTCCTATGTTGGAGAGAACGCGATGTTTGAGAAACAATTGCTGAGCGGGGAACTCGAGGTGGACCTGGTACCGCAGGGAACGCTGGCAACACGCATCCAGATGGCGGCCATGGGCATTCCCGCATTTTATACACCCGCAGGTTTTGGAACTGAAATAGCCGCAGGCAAAGAAGTGCGCGAATTTGACGGTAAAATGCACCTCATGGAACATGCGCTGCACGCCGATTTTTCAATCGTGAAAGCCTGGAGGGGCGATACGATGGGCAATATTGTTTTTAGAAAAGCGACGCGTAATTTTTCTACCTCTATGGCCAAAGCCGGTAATATTACCATTGCCGAAGTAGAGGAACTGGTTGAACCCGGTTCACTAGATCCCGATCAAATACATGTACCCGGCATTTACGTCCACCGGATCTTCCAGGGAAAAGACTACGAAAAAAGGATAGAACGCAGAACCTTATTCAGTTTAACCGGTAAATAATCAACCATGGCGCTTGACAAATTTGGCATTGCAAAAAGGATCGCGTTGGAGCTGGAAGATGGCATGTATGTAAACCTGGGCATCGGTATTCCGACCCTGGTAGCCAATTACATTCCGTCCGGTATTTCAATAATGCTTCAGAGCGAAAATGGCATTCTCGGTCTCGGTCGGTACCCGGATGAAAACAATATCGATGCCGACCTGATAAA
>JBBSSY010000276.1:0-5280 GCA_038241595.1 Chitinophagales bacterium
AAATTGACCAATGGCCGTGGTGCCATGTTGCCGTTTAAGGAAATATTAAAAGAAGAGGAAAGGTGGCAGGTAGTGTCCTATCTCCGCCAGCTGTCGAAACAAAAGCCATAAAGGATTTCTGCAATATAGAAAGAGTTAAAGAATACAGAAATGGTTTATCTATACAATCTTACGTGTAATCGGTAACAGAATAATTATATGTAATGGCTGACAGCTGATAGCTGATAGCTAATAGCTGATAGCTGATAGCCTTCTTCAAAAATACTAAACCCAACACATGAAAAGAAGAGACATACTAAAGGGCCTGGCACTTTTGCCGCTGGCAGGAGCCGGCTCTGCAAGCGCTTTACTGGCTGCTCCACTTATTAACAAAGGCATTAATATTCCTGGTGGCGGGTCGCTTGAAATGGGACCGCAGATCTACCAGTCGATCGGGGTGGAACCCGTGATCAACTGCCGGGGAACTTTTACCATCATCGGTGCCTCGGTTGAATTGCCGGAAGTGCGACAGGCGATGGAATTTGCCTGTCAATACTTTGTGCAGCTCGATGAGCTGGCGATGGGTGTTGGTAAAAGACTGGCTGAACTCACCGGAGCCGAATGGGGTATGGTGTCGGCAGGATGTGCCGCCGGTATCAAACACGTAACGGCTGGTGCGGTATCTGGCGGTAATCCCGAAAAACTGATCCGCATTCCCAACCTTGAAGGTTTTGAAAAAACAGAAGTAGTCATCCCGCGCTCATCACGCAGTGTGTATGACCATGCAATCCGTAATATAGGTGTTAAGGTCATTATGATCGACACGGTGGAGGAACTGAAGAATGCCATCAACCCGCGCACGGCGATGATTTATTATTCAGCCGGTGCACGTGGCATCACTCTCGAAGAAATCGCGGCTGCCGCCAAGCCAATGAACGTGCCCATCCTCGTGGATGCTGCAGCAGAAATACTTACTATTCCGAACGTACACCTCGCCAAAGGTGCCACCGTGGTGGCATACAGCGGCGGTAAAGCGATCCGTGGGCCGCAATGCGCCGGTTTGCTGCTGGGTGACAAAAATTTGCTGATGTCTGCCTGGCAGGCGAGTTCGCCGCACCACGGACCCGGCCGCGACAACAAGCTAGGCCGCGAAGAGCATATTGGTATGCTCGCGGCGGTAGAAGCCTGGACCAAACGTGATCATGAGAAAGAAATGAAAACATGGAACGGTTACCTCGACACCATCGCCAAAAAAGTGTCAGGCGTCGACGGCGTGAAAACCACCATCCGCCAACCAACGGGGCTGGGTAACCGAACCCCGACGCTCAGCATTAGCTGGGATCCGTCCAAACTAAATATAACCGGCCAGGAAGCTGCCGACGAATTGTCAAGCACGAAACCACGCATCGCACTCAGTGCCGGCGGTGGCGGTGGCGGACGCGGCGGACAGGCACCTGACCCGGCCATGGCAAACATGACCTCCATCAACATTGCCGCCTGGATGATGCAACCGGGCAATGACAAGATCGTTGCCGACCGCGTCTTCGACGTGCTCTCCCGCAAACGCGCCGCGAAACCGAAAGACATGAAGGCACCGGGTGGTACCATCACCGGTCGATGGAACGTGATCGTCGATTTCTTCACCAGCAAAAGCGAACACCAGTTCATCATAGAAAAACAGGATGGCAACTGGGTGCAGGGTACGCACAAAGGCGACTTCATTGTGCGTGAACTGGCGGGTACCATCGAAGGCAACGACCTAAAATTCCGGAGTTCGTACAACGTGCCCGGAGACAGCATCAACATGATATTTTCGGGAACCCTCAGCGGCGACACGATGTCGGGCACCATCCATATGGGTGAATACCTGACTTCCAAATTTACCGCCAAACGATACGGGTACCCGGAACAGCATATGCCAATCACGGTGCCAAACGGCCCGCCATTGTCTAGCTAGGAACCAGCGCTTACATATATCTGTTAGTTTTGGTGGGCATCGTTAAGTGAGCGCTGAGCTACCGGTATCAACTATCATTTGAAGCTCTATCGCGGCACAGAAAAAAGGATGGTTACGGTGTGACCACTGTAACCATTCACTTAAGTTGTCAACAATGTCAAACCCTATAATAGTTAATTATCATACGCCAAAAATCTCATAGCTGACAGCTCATAGCTGATAGCTGATAGCTGATTGCTGATTGCTGTTTCCAACGATGCGAAAGAAATTAATCCTCCCGCTGCTTGCGTTTACCGCCCTGGTGGCAGGTTGTAAAAATGACAAAGACGCCCGCACCTGGAGCGTCTACAAGGCCGACGCCGCCAGTACTAGCTATACGCCGCTGAAACAAATCGACCAGTCAAACGTAAAAAATCTTCAACTGGCCTGGACCTATGCCATGCCGGATGCAATAGACACCGGCCGGCTCGGGCGCAGCGAATGTAACCCGATCATCGTCGACGGGGTGATGTATGCTACCTCCGCCAGGCACCGCGTGTACGCCATCGATGCGGGTACGGGCAAGGAAGTCTGGAACGTGGACCCGTTTTCTGGCGGGGATGGCGGCGGCGTGAGCCGGGGTGTTACCTACTGGGAAAGCGGCAACGACAAACGCATCTTATTTACCGCCGGTGACAAATTGTTCGCCGTAGAAGCCGCCACCGGTAAAGCAGTGATGAGCTTTGGCGACAGTGGCCACATCAGCATGAACTATGGCTTCCGCGGTGATCCTAAAATGATCTCGGTGATACCGACCTCGCCGGGAATCGTCTACAAAGACCTGCTCATCATGGGTACAGAAGTGTCGGAATTATACGGCGCCGAACCGGGTTATATCCAGTGTTATGATATCAAAACCGGCAAGATCGCCTGGACCTTCCACACCATTCCGCTTCCTGGTGAAGCCGGTTATGAAACCTGGCCAAAAGATGCCTATAAATACGCCGGCGGCGCTAATGCCTGGGCCGGACTTAGCCTTGATGAAAAAAGAGGACTCGTATTTTTGTCGCTTGGTTCGCCGACCTATGATTTTTATGGGGCCGACAGAAAAGGCATGAACCTCTACGGCAACTGTGTGCTCGCACTGGACGCACAAACAGGTAAACACAAATGGCATTTTCAAACCATCCACCATGATCTCTGGGATTATGATTTACCGGCACCACCCAACCTGGTAACCGTGGAACATGACGGCAAAAAAATCGACGCGGTGGCACAGGTGTCCAAGGTGGGATTTGTATACGTACTCAACCGCGAGACCGGCGAATCGCTCTTCCCGGTAGAAGAACGTCCAGTGCCGGTGTCGTATGTGCCCGGTGAAGAAGCCTGGCCGACGCAGCCCTTCCCGCTGAAACCGAAACCATTTGCAAGACAGCTGATCACCGAAGATGACCTTGCTGACTTTACACCCGGTGCGCATGATTCGCTGGTCAAACGTTTCCGCGCCATGCGCTACGATGGCCTTTTTACGCCACCGGATCTAAAAGCGTCCCTCAATATGCCCGGAACGCGCGGCGGCGCGGAATGGGGCGGAGCCGCCTGGGACCCGGAAAACGCCGTACTTTTTGTACGCAGTAATGACTCGCCTGAAGTGGATTCCCTGCAAAAAGTAACCAACGACCCGAATGCAAAAGATAAACCGGCCTCGGTCCGCGGCAAAGCGTTTTATACCTCTTACTGCGTCAGCTGCCATGGCGTTGACCGCAATGGTGACGAACCCAATTATCCCTCGCTGGTTGGCATCGATAAAAAGATGAGCAAAGAATCGGTACTCGAAAAGATACGGCATGGTGGTGGAAAAATGCCTGCATTTGCCAGCGTGTTGAAAGGACAGGAAGAGGCGATTATTGCCTACCTGTTTCAATTGAAAGAAAGACGCTCACGGGCCGAATCGGACTTGGCGGAGATTAAGAAAAACATGTCAGCGCAGTCGGGCGTAAAAGATAGCCTGCAGGGCGCGGATACGACGTCTAAATACCTCGACCTGACGGCCTACAGTGTGTTCCGCGGTCCTGATGGCAATTCAGCCATCAAACCACCATTTGGAACATTGAGTGCCATTAATCTCAATACCGGTGATTATGTCTGGCAGGTGCCTGCCGGCAATCACCCCGAGTTGCAGAAAAAAGGTGGTCCGCTCACCGGTTCGGTGGGCTCGGCGGGTCCGATGGCGACTGCAGGCGGACTGGTGTTTCTCACTGGTACCAGTGATAAAAAATTCCGCGCATACAACAAGGCTACCGGCGAAACCATCTGGGAACTCGAACTGCAGGCAGCGGGTACATCCACGCCCTGTTCCTACTCGGTCAATGGAAAACAATATGTAGCCATTTCGGTGGCTGGTGACAAACAGAATGCAGGTGGATATATTATGGCTTTTGCGTTGCCGTAAGCCAGTTTGCAGTTGGCAATTGGCAGTTGGCGTAGGCAAATGGCATTTATGGCCTTGCCGGCCACGTAATGAGCACTGACAACTGATGGCTGTGCAAGTGAATGAGCACAATACGGGTGAGGTTAGTGAACACAGGCAGTTCAACAAATTTTTGCATTTTGGTGTCTCAGAAATGCCGAATGATATAAAAGGTCAAATTTTTTGGAAAGAATTGGCAATGGCGTGGTAGCGAACATCTCATCATAGGGTGTATATTGCGCCATATAAGTTGACCGGGAAGACAGGAGCAGGGTACTGGTACGTGATGCAGGACGACCTGGACAGTCTGGAAATGATTTTGACGGAAGACCTGGACGAGCATGGAAAAGGCAAAAAGTCGTACACATTCATCTAAAAAATAAAACATGAAAACACAAAGAAGATCGGTCCTGAAAAAATTATTAGGCCTGGCAGGTGGTGTATTTGGATCAGGAGTGGTAGCAAACGCTATGACGAATAATACTGCGGTTGAGAAAAAAGCAGGCGACGTTACTTATTTCCAGGGAGCCCCGCTGTTCGCTGGATTTACACAACTGGGAAATATGATTTTTATTGCCGGCAAAGGGGCACACGTCGCACCTTTTACCATTGAGGCACATACCGAGATCGTCATGAAAGAACTGGAAAAAGGCCTCGCAGCAGCCGGTTCTTCAATGGATAAAGTATTAAAAGTTAATGTATACCTGAATGATATCGCCGACTACAAAGGCATGAACGAAGTTTACAAGGGCCGTTTCGGTGCCAAGCCACCGGTGCGTACAACCGTGGCCGTTGCCAAAGGCGGCGTACCGGGCGATTCACTCGTTGAGATGGATTGCATCGCATACGTGTAGTAGTTAGGGGTATGAGGTATGAGGTCTCATGTATGAGAATG
>JBBSSY010000277.1:0-5280 GCA_038241595.1 Chitinophagales bacterium
TCTTTATTGAATAATGAGCGTTGATCATTCATTATTAAAAAATCCTATTAAGACTTCTAAACTACACAAACTGAATAGTACGTGTTCTGCCATGGTACGCCATCAAAAAATGAAACAATGTCTGTTAAAAGTACCCGCTTTTTTTCCTGTCTTCCATGGCCGCTTCCGAAACCTGGTCATCAATGCGTGTTTCACCGCGTTCGCTGGTTTTGGTGGCAATGATCTCTTTGATAATATCGTCGATGTTTGAGGCACCGGATTCCACGGCCGCGGTACAGGTCATGTCACCAACCGTTCTGTAACGAACTTGTTTGGTCACTACGGTATCCGATTCATCCAGCTGGATAAAGTCGGAGACTGCCACGAGCTGCCCCTGGAATTCAATGACGTCCCGCTTATGGGCAAAATAAATCGAAGGCAGCACGATGTTTTCGCGACGGATATAGTTCCAAATATCAAGTTCTGTCCAGTTGCTGATCGGGAAGCAACGCACATTCTCGCCTTTATCGATGCGTCCGTTGTACGTGTTCCACAATTCAGGGCGTTGAAGTTTAGGGTTCCACTGGCCAAATTCATCCCGCACTGAAAATATCCGTTCCTTGGCCCTGGCTTTTTCTTCATCCCGGCGCGCCCCGCCAATGCAGGCGTCGAACTTGAATTCCTGGATGGTATCGAGCAGGGTATAGGTTTGCAGGGCATTGCGGCTGGCAAACTTGCCTTTTGGTTCCGCCAGGTTTTTGGCCTTGATGGTGTCATCCACGGAGCGAACGATCAATCGTTCACCGATTTCTAATACCATTTTGTCCCGATAATTGAGTGCTTCTTTAAAATTATGCCCGGTGTCGATGTGTACCAGCGGGAAGGGAAACTTTCCCGGTCTGAAGGCTTTTAACGCAAGGTGAACCAGGGTAATTGAATCCTTTCCACCTGAAAATAACAGCGCGGGCCGTTCAAACTGCCCGGCCACTTCCCGAAAAATGTGAATCGCTTCAGATTCCAACTGGTCGAGGTAATCAAATGTGTATTTGCTCATGTATGCTGCTTAAACAGGTCTTATAATTAGGTAAATTGGCAGGTCGTCATGTCGGCTAGGAATGTGCATGGAGACCACACTCTTTTTTGCTTTCATCTTCCCACCACCACCTGCCGGCCCTGAAATCTTCACCAGGCCGAATAGCACGGGTACAGGGGGCACAACCAATGCTTACAAAGCCACGGTCATGCAACGGGTTATAAGGAATATTGTGTTTGTTGATGTAAGCTTTAATTTCATCGGTGGTCCAATGCAGGATGGGGTGAAATTTAATAATCTGGTTGGTTTCATCCCACTCCATGAGATCAAGATCATGGCGGCTGGCCGAATGTTCTGCACGCAGACCGGTTACCCAGATCACGTTTCCGGCGAGTGCTCGTCCCAACGGTTCCACTTTGCGAATAGAACAGCAGCCTTTGCGGTTTTCAACCGATTCATAAAAAGAATTGGGGCCTTTGTCGTTGACAAAATCCTGGATCAGGTCGTTATTGGGAAAATATGCGTTGATCTTCGTATTGTAGCGGTCATTTGTGCTAACCCAGGTTGAATAAGTCTCTGGAAAGAGCCGCCCCGTGTCGAGTGTGAAGATGTTGATGTCTGTGCCGTGGCTTAAAATATCGTGTGTTATAACCTGGTCTTCGAAGCTAAAACTGGATGAAAAAGTAACTTGTCCGGGGAATCGCTCAGCCAGCAGTTCCAGCGCTTCCGGATTGCTCAGGCCTCTGATAGCAGCCAAAAGGTCTTGTACATGTGATTTTGATGCAATAGTCATAATGTGAAATAAAATTATCTATACCCCGATGAATGGAATCAAAACTGCACCTGCAAACACGAGCCAGTACAAAACATTCATTAGTCCATAAGATTGATATACAAAGCTACATCAGGCGATGAGAAAACACAAATTCTTTTTAATGGGAGATGCTATTGTCGGCTGGTGGAAGTCGTCATTTTAAGCCGGTGAAGGGTGGGAAGGTAAAAAACTTGCGATGTGTCAGGTCGTCCCGGTGTGCGTTTCATTGCCTATCTTTCTGCCCTTTAATACGGTATCATGAAAAAACCATTGCTAGACCTGGCACCCATTACCGGCAATTGCGCGCCAAGGCGGGTTCACATTTACTCGTGGCAGCGATCCATCATCTGCAGGTATTCGACATCCTGGCTGCCACACCGTGTAATTTCTATCACCTCCGTAAAAAGACCGGTTTAAAACCCCGGCCAGCCATGGTGCTCTTTCCGGCGCTCGCGGCGATGGGATTGATAGCCGCTGACGGCCAGGGATTGTTCAGGCTGACGGAACTTGGCAGGTATTTATCTGTTACCGAAGCAGGTAACGTGACGGGGTACACCGGCCTTGAAAAGTCTGACCAGGGGGTGTTGCAAATGACGGCCTGCCTGAAGAATGACGGTCCGCTGGATATTCAGTCCGGCTTGTCCTATGTAAAGGATGATACTGCGCCTTCTCCCATGGATGAGCCGGAAGCGGCGCGGTTTTTCACGCTGGCACTTGCCGGCCGTGCCCGCTACCTCTCTCCGCTGGTAGCTGCCAGCCTGCCATCACACAACGGTCATCTGTTGGACGTAGCCGGCGGAACCGGCTTCTATACTTACGAATGGCTGCTGGCAAATCCGAATGCGTCGGCTACCCTGTTTGACCGGCCAGAGGTGCTGAAAGTTGCCGAAGAGTTACTCATTGACTTTTGTGGTGATAATCGCCAGATGTACGCGTCGATACATTCCCGCCTTCACTTTATAGCCGGCGATATGTTGGTGGATTCCCTGCCACCTGCCGACTTGTTGCTGGCCGCCAGCCTTTTCCACGACTGGCCGGAAGATGTTTGTTGCTCGCTTGCAAAAAAATTCGCAGGCGCACTAAATCCTGGTGGCGAAATATGGATCCACGATGCATTCCTGGCTGACAGTTTCGATGGGCCATTGGCCGTCACCGATTATTCGGCGCTGCTCTTTCTTGCTACAAAAGGGCGTGCGTACAGCCGGGGTGAAAACCGAAACTGGCTGGCAGCTGCCGGACTGCAAAACAAATCCCTCGAAATAGCCACCTTGATGGATTATGGACTGATCGCGGCTATAAAGCCCGCCGAGTCCCGCGTACTCGCGCTGTAAAAGTCGCAGAACCTACGACGGTACGAGCGTTTTTTGAACGGTGATTTAGGTGGTTGTTTAATGAACTATAATAGTTAAGGCAAAGGCTCCTCAATTTCCTGGCGCTCCGTTTGTTCAATTAACTTAAAACTTTAAACCTTACACCTTAAACTGTAAACTTTACTTCCGAAGAGTCTTCGCTCGAACTACAGGATGGACTTAATGTTGTAGGCGCTCGGATTCTTATAATTAAAGTAATAAATAACCAACAAGTCAAGATTGAAGAAGAAAGTTCTATTGTTTTTTTTGCGTGGCATGACAACTAAATTATAATTTTTTTCGAATTAAGATCACATTAATATTGAACGTTCAAAGCACTGCACGAATTGTGCCTTTCAAAAAGCAGCTCAGTCGAGAACGTGTATAATGCCAACCAGGCCTGCCACCTGCGGACAATAATTTAAGAACCATTTCTCACGGTAATTGTTCCACGCGGGAGGGGTTACCTGTGGCGTCCGGTGCCGAACCGCCTGGTTTACCCACCGCTGCTTTTACTCGCAACGCCATATCCACCCGAATCGAAAAAGATACCATTGACATAATGCGATCAGGTTCCCCAACGCATTAAAACCTGGTCACACTGACTTTAGCAGAATTTTATCGTTGCCTGGTCAAATTCCGGGCAACTTATTCGTCAAAAAAATTATATTTGATTTTAGATATGAATAAGAATTTCACCCCCCTGACAGACCCTTTTATATTACATGTTCTTCATGACGGCATTGCCTATGATGTAGAAGTTACTTATGCCAAATCGGCTGATTGTTGCGAAAATCTTTTCAGTGTAGTGGTACTCCAGCCGGGTGGCGTTGAATCATTTCGTTTGAAAGAAAAGCCGACAGCTAATCATGCATTTGACCACATGGTGTGGACAGACGGCAACAACCTGGCGAAACCCCTTTATCAGGAACTGGGGTTTGAGATTGAACAGCACCTCAAAAAACACCTTAATATTTTCCTTTTTGATGCTCCCGTAGTAGGATCCGAAGACTTACTGGAAAAATAATAGCGCACCATCTTCTCCTATAAAAATTACTGCCCAAGGAAATGGAATGGCAAATTGTGAATTGCAAACTGCAAACTGCAAACTGTCTTAGTTTCTTCCCATTTTATATCCGGAGGCTGCATAATACAGGATGTATACGTAACAAGGCAGAATACATACGAAGAAAGAAAGCTGGTTAGACACATGCATCTTATCCTTCAGCGTTGCATAGAGCAATGGTATCAATGCGCCGCCGACGATGCCCATTACAAGCAAGGCAGCGCCGATCTTTATAAATTTACCCAGTCCATCGATTGCGAGCGGAAAGATTGAGGGCCACATCAACGCATTGGCCAACCCGAGCAGTGCAATGAACGTAATGGCAACATATCCGGTCGTAAAAAACACGCAGAGCGTAAAGATGATCCCTAGTACCGCGGAGATCAACAGCGCTTTTTGTTGAGATATAAACTTCGGTACGGTAAAAATACCGACGACATATCCCACCAGCATCGCCGCGAGCGTAAACGTAGTAAAATATTTTGTGTTGTCCAGAGACATGCCCATGGCTTTTCCATAGGTGCCAATCGCATCGCCCGCCATCACTTCAGCACCAACATAAAGGAAGATACAGAGCACGCCCAGCAACAAATGAGGAAACTGGAAAATGCTTGTTTTACCTTTCGCGCTTAAATTTTGAACTTCGTCGTCTTCATTGTTGATCTCCGGCAATGATGATCTTTTTATAAAGGCAGCCACGGCGATCAGCACGATGCCCATGATGATGTACGGGGAAATGACGCGGGATGCCAGTTGATCCAGCAATTGTTCCTTCACCAGCGGATCGGTGGCTGTATTAATATTTAATTCAATCTGCCCAGCATTTTTTAATACCACCGCACTGAGGATCAGCGGGCTCAGAATACCGGCAACTTTGTTACAGATGCCCATGATGCTTATTCGTTGCGCCGCACTTTCGATTGGTCCCAGGATGCTGATGTATGGGTTAACTGCTGTTTGCAACAGCGCCATGCCGGCACTTTGCACAAAGAGGCCAGTCAGGAACAATCCAAAACTCCTGGCGTTGGCGGCCGGTACA
>JBBSSY010000278.1:0-5275 GCA_038241595.1 Chitinophagales bacterium
AATGGTATCGACATCGCATTCAGATCATACACCACATTGCCTTTCCGCATTGTCAACTCGCATTCCAGCAATTGCGTTCCTTCTTTTTTAAATTTTGCCACATCGTAGAATCCAAACTTGCCCTTGCGGACATTCAGGATGGCGATGTCCGCCACGGCGCCGACTGACAGGTGTCCGAGCTCTTCATGCCGGATGGCTTTTGCGGGCGACCAGGTACTGGCGCGGATTACCTCTTTCAGCGACATATCCAGGGACAAGAATTTCGACATTACATTGAGCATGTCTTTCATCGCGCCATTCATACTACCGGTATGCAAGTCAGTACTGATCGTTTCGGGGTAGAACCCTGCCCGGGTGGCAGGGATAGCCTGTGAAAAAGTAAAGCTGCCCCCGCCATGGCCCACGTCGAAGATGATGCCTCTTTTGCGCGCAGCGAGTACGAAGGGAAAAAGCTGCTGCGTTTGCAGGTCAACGATTGTTTCCTTCGTTTCCACCAGTTGCCCGTATGTGTGCGTGAAGATGTCTCCGGGCCGCATTTTTTTCAGGAACAATTCTTCCAGGGATAACCTGGGTTTTGCCCCTCCAAAGTCAACCATGATGGGTACGCCAGCCAGCTTGCCCGCAGCCAGCGCGCGGTCCACCGCTACGAAATCAGATTTGTGAAAATGGGCCACCTTGATGCCGACGATATAATCTTTGTATTGTTTCACCACAGCTGCCGCCAGCTGCGGGTCCATATACGTGGTGTCCTGCTGGTAGATGGACATTTCATCGCCGCGCATGCCTTCACTGGAAATATTGAGAAAAGCCAGGATGCGCGTCTGGTTGCGGTCAATCACATTTGCTTTAAACGTGGCAAAGGATTTCGCACCTGCGTCACCGGCATCCACCAGCGTCGTAACGCCCACGCGCAGGGTAAAACCATCTGCCGGCAGGGCGGAAAAACCATTGCTCAGTTCGCCATCCGGCGTTGTTCCCGCGAACACATGTCCGTGGATGTCGATGAGGCCGGGCGTTACATAATAGCCGGTGGCATCGATGACCTGTGCAGCCTGTTTTGCATCGATGTTCTTTGCCACCGCGGCAATTTTACCATCTTTCACCGCGACGTCCATGACGGCATCGATGTTGTTTTTCGGGTCGATGACATGCCCGTTTTTAATAACGGTCGAATAGGTTTGCGCCTGGAGGCCCAGCACCGCTGGCATTATCATTAAAAATATTAGAAATACTTTATGCATGCAGGATGTTTAAATGATACAAAATAATCAGCATTTAGACAGAACCTTTAGTAAGTTCTTCTTTCACCCGTGCGGCGACCGTCTTTTCTTCGCCGGCCAGTAACGGGTGTACCGCCACGCGGATGCTGTTATCCAGTTCCCAGGAAATGACCTCCACCGACGGCGAACCCTTGCGAAGTTTTTCGCCCATTTCCTCTTTCGTCATCTTTATTTTTGCGGGATCCCAGGTTATTCTTAACGTCGGCATGTTATTGTCTGTCGGCGGGATGAAGGTTTCACTGGTTACCCCCGCGATGCCTTTGATGGCGTTGTTGATCACCGCGATCTTATCCTCCCACATCTTCCACATCTTTTTGTGATCAGTTTTTACAAACTGCTCCAGGGCTACATACATGCCGATGATCTCTTCTTTATTCACTTTTTGTCCACGCCCGATACCGTTGCGCGGATTGGCGCTCAGCCGGGCAGCAGCGATCAAGTCTTTTTTCCCCATCAGGATGCCGGCGCTTTGTGGCCCGCGCATCGCCTTCCCGCCAGAAATGGCCACCAGGTCGAAACCCATGTCGTTGAATTTCCAGAGATTTTCTACCGGCGGAACATCAGCGGCAATATCGATCATGGAGGGCAGGTTATGTTTTTTGGCGACCTGTATCCATTCTTCGTGTTTTATCTGGCCCTTCGGCGCCTCGCGGTTGAGGAACCACAACATCGCCGTTTTATCATTGATGGCTTTTTCCAGCTCCTCGCGCGTTTCCACCAAAATTAACTTTACACCGGCATGCGTCAGCGCATGATCATACCCGAGCGCGTGTGTCTTTTGCAGGATCACCTCCGATTTCATCCCCGTTCCATCCAGGATGGGAAGCTGGCTTACCTTTTTGGTGTCCATGCCGGTCAACACACCAGCCATACCGAGCACCAGCGCCGACCAGCAGCCGGCAGTCACCGTGGCGGCTTCTGCATGACAGATCGCCGCGATTTTCTCCCCGACCTTGTCCTGTACCTCGTCGAGCATCACATATTTTTTCGAAGACGTATTGATGGCCTGCATCACTTCTTCCGGCATCAGTGAACCGGTCATTACGGTATAGTTGCCGGCGGCATTGATAAAAGATCGCATGCCGAGTTCCTCGATCACATCCCGGGGCCTGGCCGGTGTGCCGGCAATCGCGGAATCAATCGGAATTCCAGCCGCTGCAATGCCTGCAAGCGGCATGAGTGTAAGGTTTTTCAGCAGTTCTCTGCGTTTCATAACGGTAATGTTTAATCGAAATTAATATTTTTAATCCTTTTTTTCGATCAGAAAGGTATCATCTATTCCTTGTCCCACCAAACCCTGCTAAGCAATGTGTTGTCACCGGGCTGCCTTGCTTTCGCGGCCAGGAAATTTTCGCGGTTGAGGGTTTCTTCCGATTCAGGAACGATGTACCGCCGCGGGATACGCCCACCGGTTATATTACCCGGGTAATTGGTTGGTGTCAACACCGGGTAACCGGTGCGGCGCCAGTTGGCAAAATTTTCTATCTGGTCGAGGTAGAACAACACCCATTTCTGCGTGGAGATCTGTTCTATCTTTTCGTTCAGCGTCCCGGCTGTTTTAAACGGGTTGTTGGCGAGGTAAAAGTCTATCCGGTCGGCCGTGATCACGCCACCAGCTCCATAGAGCGCCCACTGGCGCATCGCGGCTTTCACACCGTTGTTATAGGCTGTGGCTGCATCGCCGTTATACCAGCCACGCACAGCCGCTTCGGCCAGCAGGAAATATACTTCTGCCGGGGTCATTACGAGCACCGGCGCGTCGTAGCGCATGACCGTATTCGGGTTGGGTTCAGAGTAGGTTTCAAAATCGGGCGGATAGGCATTGTACATCGCGTTCTTCATGCCTTTTTGCAGGGCAGTCGCGGTATCGGCGACGTAGATGCCGGAAGCTTGTTTCACCCACAAGACGGCGATCACATTGAGGCGCGGGTCTTTCGTGGTGGTGCCGTTGCCTTTTAAATAATCGATAAAAGTTTTTGACAATTTGGAGCCCTGCACGTTCAGCGGGTTTTGGCCATCCACGTAATCGAGTACACGCATATGGTTGGAGAAGGGGTTGCGGTTGCTCGCAAGGCCGCCATCCGCATAAGGCACCCTTGCCAGGTCGGCATCATCGGTGATCGGGCCACCGGCGATCGCTTTTTCCACCCAGGTTTTTGCAAGCGCAGCATCGATTTTTGTCAGCCGCATGCCAAGTCGCAGCATCATCGAATACGCGAATTTTTTCCACTTGACCGTGTTGCCATCATAAAATAAATCGGAGGTGCCATAGGTTGGCTTCGAGGCATCAAGCGCTTTGGCCGCTTCGTCGAGTTCCTTGAACATGTCTTTATACACATCCGACTGCAGGTCATATTTTGGCTGGTATTGGCCCAGGATGCCTTTACCGGCTTCGGTGTAGGGTATATCCCCATAGAGATCGGTCAACTGGTGGAAAATATACACGCGCCAGATGCGGGCGATAGACAGCTTGGTCACTGACTCAGGTTCTTTAAGCACCGCGATCACCTGCTGGATCTGGCTCAGGCAACCAGCGTACGCCGCCCAGTTATTTCTGACATAACCCTCGGCAAAATATTTATCGCCGGGGGCGGTTACTTCGCTATAGGTGGCCTCCTGTTGCAGCTGCTGCATCAGGTTGAAACGATTGCCATCCGGGTTAAGGCCCACTGCGCTCAACTGTGTTTTGGTAAAAAGAAAAAGCGGGTTCACCGTTTCGTAGGCATTGGGATTTTTATTCAGTTCAGCCAGGTCTTTGGTACACGATGACCACGACATGGCAACAGCGAAAAGAACCCCCACCTGTATCATTAATTTAGATTTCATTGTCGTCTTTTTAGCGGTTTGCATTAAAATTTGATCATTAAATTCAGCCCGATGTCGCGTGTCCTGGGAATGGTATTGGATGACTGTCCCTGGTTGTTGCCCACAGTGTACGCGGATTCGGGGTCGAAGTCGGTGATCTGTGAATAGAGGATAGCGAGGTTGCGGGCGACGAAGGCAATGTCCGCTGATTGTATTTTAAGAAACTGGATCTTCTTGACTGGGATGCGGTAACTCAACACCAGGCTGCGCAATTTAACGAAACTGCCATCGAACACCGAAGTGGTCAGCGGGCTCAGGCTCGCCTGGTTATTGTAATAGGTATCCAGTTGGTCCACCGGCCACGTCTTGGTAAAAGGTGCGCCAGTCTGGTCTACCCCGCTGACGGTTAAACCGGTTTCGCGACCAGGCAGCGTATTTTTCGACAAGCCGAAACGGTATATGTAGCGGCTAAGCCCCGACTGTACGATGTTGCCGAATTTGCCATCAATCAGAATATTCAACGAAAAACTTTTGTACTTAAAATTATTTGTCAGTCCCATGGTGTACGGTGGCACACCCTGTCCGTACTCGATTTCGGGACCCTGCACCTGGTATCCGCTGATTTTGTTAAAAACCGTTTCACCTTTCGCATTGGTTAAATACGTTCTGCCCCGGAGGGTATTATACGGACGACCGACCCCGGCACCACCCACAGAACTCAGTCCGGGTGCCAGTTTCAGGATCTCGCTCTTGTTGTAGGCCATGTTGTAACTCACATCCCAGGTAAAGGCCGACGATTTCACCGGCGTACCCGTAAGTAACAACTCGATGCCCTTATTGCTCAGCTCGCCCACGTTCAATAACGCCGTCGTATAACCGGAGGAAGCAGCGATGCTGGTACTAAGGATGTCATCGGTGGTTTTGCGGGAATAAAGTGTCAGGTCGAGGCCGAGGCGGTTCTTAAAAAATTGCAGCTCGATGCCGCCTTCATAGGTGGTGGAGGTCAGCGGGCGCAGGTTGGGGTTAGAGAGCGCCGCCGAAGAATTTTCGACCGGCCGGCCAATGTGCCCCCCCTGTTCGAAGGTATACAGCTGGTTGATCTGGTACGGATCCACGGTGGCGCCGCCTACCTGTGCCCAGGACGCCCGCACTTTGGCAAAACTGATGGAGGCGGGCAGGCGCAGCGCATC
>JBBSSY010000279.1:0-5260 GCA_038241595.1 Chitinophagales bacterium
CCATTACCCATTACATCCATGACGACCTCAACCAGTTCAGAACTTTCGCCGGCGGCTTTGCGGAATACGAGATCCTGAAGGGTTTAAAATGCCGCCTGTATGCCGGCGCAGACATCAACAGCTACAATAAAAATTATTATCGCCAGCGCGCCTTTCTGGACCGGAACACCACAGTGGGCGTTCCTTTCGGGCAGTCGAACGCGTCACTCGAAACCAACTGGCTGGTAGAAAATACGCTGTCATACGATAAAAGGCTGGGTGAACATGCGATCACCGCCATCGCAGGCTTTACCGCGCAAAAGAACCGCATCAACACCAACCAGGTACAGGCGGAAAATTTCCCCGATGACCTCGTTCAAACAGTGAGTGGCGGCCAGGTAACCGGCGGAACCTCAACGGTGGAGGAATGGTCGCTTGTGTCATACCTCGCGCGTGGCAATTATACGTTCAAGGATCGTTACCTGTTGACTGCCACCGTTCGCGCCGACAACGCGTCGCGTTTTGGCAAAGGAAACCGGACAGGGGTATTCCCATCTGTGTCAGCTGGCTGGCGCATCGCGGAAGAACCTTTTCTTAAAAATGTATCGTTTGTCAGCGATCTGAAACTACGCGCCAGCTGGGGACAAACCGGCAATTTCCTCATCCCCAATTACGCGGCCATCGGTCTGCTTAATCCGTACAACTATGTTTTCGGCAATGCGATCGCCAACGGCATCGCACCCGCCACGCCGAGCAATGGCACGCTGACGTGGGAGAAAAATACGCAGACGGATATCGGCCTCGATTTCGGTTTGCTGCAGAACCGGGTCTACGTGTCGCTCGATGTGTACCGCAAACTGACGTCAGATCTCCTGCTGAACGTACAGGTACCCGCCGCCGTCGGCTTTGGCACGCTCAGCCCGTTGCAGAACATCGGTGAAGTGGAAAACAAGGGCATCGAGCTCGCAATCACGAGCCGCAACCTCACCGGAAAATTTACCTGGACCACCGACTTCAACTTCTCCGCCAATAAAAACAAGGTGCTGCGTTTAGGCATCACCGGTGACCCGATTCTGGGTGCCAGCGGTGCGGGCAACCGCCACATCACGCGGATCGGCGACCCGGTGGGGAGTTATTACGGCTACGTGGTGGACGGCATCTACCAGAACGCCGCCGACATCGCAAAAGCACCGAGAGATGCCATCGCGCAGAAAACGGTGCCGGGCGACTTCCGGTTTAAAGATGTAAACGGCGACAACGTGATCAACGCCATCGACCGCACAGTGATCGGAAGCTACCAACCCGATTTTACGTATGGCATGACCAACCGCTTCGGCTACCGCGGCATCGAACTGAGTTTCCTCCTGCAGGGTGTGGAAGGCGCCAAGATCCTGAACCTGACCCGCAGGCACCTCGGCAACGGCGAAGCAGCCACGAACTCATACGCATTTGAGAACGAACGGTGGATCTCACCCGACCAGCCGGGTAATGGCCAGGTACCGCGTGCAGATCGCCTCAACGATGCCTCGCACAATATGAACAACCGGCAATCTACTTTCCAGGTCGAAGACGGCTCCTACCTGCGCCTGCGAAACGCCACGATCGCCTATACGTTTGCCGCGAACACACTGGGCAATCGATTCCCCGCGCTACGTATATACGTGTCCGGTACCAATTTGTTTACCGTGACCAAATATGAGGGATATAACCCCGAAGTAAACAACCAATCTACCTCCAACACAACACCGGGGGAAGATTACGGAGCTTACCCGTTAACGCGGAATTATACCCTCGGCCTAAACGTTATTTTTAAATAAATTACGGGGCTGCCGGTTTTGCCGGCAGCCCAAAGAAAATTACGATCATGAAACGACATATTCTTACTATAATCCTGGCAACATCGCTGGTAGCCGGCTGCAGCAAAAGTTTTACCGATCTCAGCCCGGTGTCGCAACGCAACGTGGACGCCTTCTATAAAACGTCGGGTGATATGGTAACGGCGATCAACGCTACCTACAAGGCTTTGCAGTTACCGGGCGCGTACAACCAGGGATACTGGATTGCTGGTGAACTGCGCTCAGACAATACCGATGCCGGCAACGACGTCAGCGGCGGCCTGGGCATCGACCTCAACGTAGTAGATAATTTTAAAGAGGATGAAACCTCGGAAGTGGTGAGCGCCATTTACTTCGACAGTTATGTAGGCATCAGCCGCGCCAATATCGTGTTGAGCCGCATCGATGCGGTGCCAATGGACGAAACGCTAAAAAACCGCATTAAGGGGGAAGCGCTGTTTTTGCGTTCCCTGTTTTATTATCACCTGGCGATCGACTTTGGCAGGATCCCTTTCGTATTGAAAGAAATTGCGGTGGAAGAAGGAAAAAGTTACCCGCAGGTACCTGCGACGGAAGTGTATAAACAACTGATCACCGACCTGGTGCAGGCAGAAGGCTACCTGGCTCAACGATACACTGGCAGCGACCTGGGTCGCGCCACCAAGGGAGCGGCCGCTACCCTGCTGGCGAAGATTTATCTTACCACCGGCGATAAGACATCGGCACTTCCGGTATTACGACGAATCGTTAACACCTATGGTTATACGCTGTTGCCCGACTATGCCCGGCTTTGGGGCATTGTCAACGAAAACAATGCGGAGTCCATTTTCGAGGTACAGTTTAAAGGCGGCGGCACCAATACCGGCAATTCGTTTACCAATGCCTTCTCTTTCCTGCTACCGCATTCCACGGGGGAATTTAAAAATCGTCCAACCGCTGCGCTTCAAAATGCCTTTGAACCGGATGATAAACGAGTGGCCTCTTCCTTCAATCCGGTAAATGGGCCGTTGAGTGTACAAAGATTTATCTTAAAATACGGCACCACGAATGCATTCACCGAGTTTGATGCGGATTATAATTTTCCCGTTTTTCGATATGCGGATGTGTACCTGTTGCTGGCAGAAGCGCTTGGCGAGTCCGCCGAAGCCTATGGTTTGATCAATGCGTTGAGAACCCGTGCGGGCCTGCCTGCAATCAGCGCCGCCACCGCCGGCACATTTGAAGACAAACTGTTGCACGAGCGGCAGGTAGAACTCGCTTTCGAAGATCACCGCTGGCCCGACCTGTTGCGATTCGGCAAAGCGGCGGCCGTGATGCAGGCACAGGGGAAAACACCGCGGCTCCTGTTTTTGATCCCGCGTCGGGAGCTGGATATCAATGCACCGTTTACGCAGAATGCGAGATGAATAGTTTGTGGTTTGTAGTTTATAGTTTGTAGTTTTTACGAGAGAGAAGCGGGAGAGTCACGGGAGACCCAGTAAACCCATACCAACTTTAACCACCCCGCTTTTGCTGCGCAAAACCACCCCGCCTTGAAAAGGTCGGTTTTTATGAAGTTATACCGCCCGTTTCCGCGGTGGCTTTCTGCGTGGTTAACGTAATTGTCATACACCCTGGCAGGAGGAGGCCCCTTGGTCTTGTTGCTTGCAAATGCCGCAGTAACTTTATCTTTATTTATTTAAACTCATAGTCAATTCACTTAAATACCCCCGCCGCCATGAGGTTCACCATACTGCTGCTTGTTTTCTCCATGCTGCTTCCACCTGCCTGCTCAACAGTTATCGCCCAGCAAACGGGCGCCACCGCAAGTAAATATCCGAACCGTAAAATGCTGTTGCGCGATGAAGGGCTTTCGCAGGTCAGTTATATAGACATTGCCCACCCGGAAAACAACTGGTATGAACCGGTGCCTGTTGGTCGCGACATCCAGCTCGTTGGCAATGGGCGGGTATTGATTGGAACGGGAAAGGGCTATGAAGAACGGGATATTGCCACCGGTAAAAAGGTATTTGAACTGATCACGTATCCGGGTACGGTCGCGGCACGCAGGCTTCGCAACGGCAACACCCTGCTGACGGGCATCGATTTCCAGGGCAAAAAGGGCATTGTGCTGGTTGAAGTTAATAAGGACGGTACCGTCAAACAATCAGTAGCTTTTGCAGGATTTAATTATGTTCGCCTCGTACGCGAAACGCCCACAGGCACATACCTCATTACGGCCGACGACATCGTTTTTGAAGGAAATGCAAAAGGAGCGATTACCTGGCGAGCCACCCTGGCGGGCATGGCAAAGCCTCACGCCTGGCAGGCGGTGCGCCTCGGCAACCGCCGGACCCTGGTGAGTACCGGCTACTCAAAAAATCTGCAGTTATTTACTGCCACGGGCAGATTGATAGACAGCATCACAGGTCCAGCCGAGGTGCATCCTAATTTCTATGCAGGTTTCCAGATCTTGTCCAACGGCAACTTCGTGGTTGCCAACTGGCAAGGACATGGTACAAAACTTGGCGGCAATGGCCACCAGGTGGTCGAGTACACACCGAAAGGAGAACTGGCCTGGTCCTGGCAGCAATACCCCGATAAGTTTTCGTCGATCCAGGGCGTAATTATCCTCGATGGTCTTGACCTTAACCGGCTTTATGTCGAAAATGTGAACGGCCGGCTGGCTGCCGTCAAAACGGGCCGTTGATCAGGCAGATGTTGAAAACAGGAGAATCAGCAGACAAGAAAAGAACACGATACCGGCGAGGTCGACCCAGAGGTTATTTTCATTGTCGAACAGGAAGGAGTACATTTTTGCAATTGATTTGGTGAATTCCATGATTAATTGATTGGACGAACATCGAAAATGTTGTTTACGGGTCAGCAGGGGTAGGACTGGGGATGAATCTGCCATAAAAATACTCATCTGCGAAATGGCAGGAAAGGGTATAAACACCTGTTTTAAGCAGCATTTTCGGAATTTGAAGAATTTTCAGGATTACCCAAAAGAACGTTTCGAACCGTGTGCCAGTAAAACATGACGATTGTCTGAACTGTGATTAAAAGGATTAATTGATGGACTATGACTTTCGAGGCGGTATTCAAACAACTTGCACCACTTCTTCATAAACATAAAGTCACGGGCGGAAAAACAGGACGATCGTCGCCCCACAGATCATAGTCCATCAATTAATCCTTTTAATCACCGTTCAAAACAACCCGCATTAACCGCGAGCCTTACAAAATAGTGTATGGATCACTGAAACCCGACGCATAAACGTTGTGTATCGCTCGCCGAAGGCGCTCATAGCTGACAGCTGATAGCTGATAGCAAACAGCCGGAGACGATCAAAACGCACCGATCTGGCGGATCATCTGGTTGGTAAAGCCCCATTCGTTGTCGTACCAGGCCATTACTTTTACCAGGTCACCATCCACCACACGGGTCATGTCGAGATCAACCA
>JBBSSY010000280.1:0-5252 GCA_038241595.1 Chitinophagales bacterium
ACCGCTGCTATCAGTAACAATATCGTGGTTAATCCATGTCGTTTGTTACGCGGAAGTCTTACACATGCAAGAGGTTGGTTATTCGTCGTTTTCATAAAATATCGTGTTGGTTCTCTTTTAATCTATTGTCAGTGAAGCGGAACCAGCGCGGCAATCAAGGCTGTCGATTTGCCCGCCATAACTTACCAGCACCTTTTCGTAATACGCAGGAACGTCGATGGTTACTTTATAATCCTCATTGGCTTTTTGCCATTTCTGCAGGAGGACCGTCCCATCATTGTCCATTATTTTTAACACCAGCCCATAATCGAGTGGCGACTTGCCATTAAATTGAAAATTGACTTTACTGGTTGTAGACCAGGTAAAACTTTCGATGGCGCTGATGCTGTCGAACTTGTCTCCGCTTACAACAGGCGTATCTGTATTTGACTTTTTACAACCGGTAAAAGCGGAAGAAAGTGCAAACATGGAGCAGAGGAGGTAGAGAGATTTTTTCATAGTGTTTAAACTGAAGGTATAATGGTGATGTGCATGTAAGAGTCGTCGAACTGGTGACCGCCCCGAACCTTGTTCGTCTGAAGAATACTTAGTATATAATATTGATTCAATATCGTTTAGTTAAAAAATCTCACAAAAAAATTGAATGATTATTTTCTTAAGTAAACGTCATTGAATGTTGATCGCGTAAACCTTGTATGGGTTGCTTACCAACGACTGATTAATAATTTTATTTCACACCCGCCAACTTTCAACCGACCACGTATTTATATTTAGTGTTATAATGTACTCTTTGCTAGATGTTTTTCTGTATAACAACTATTCGGTTTTACCGGGAGCAATAAGCGCAAAAACGTTCCGTTAGGATGGCTTATAAATTCATATCCAATGTTTGCAAACAAGTTTACATTCCACCTGCGGAATGCAGTGATTTTTATGTCAGTGCTAACGGCCTGCGCACGAAAAGACGTCTCTGTTCCAGGGACGACCGCCGACACCCTGAATCCGCTGGGTATTAACGTGTCCAGCGAATTCAATTATGCAACCACCAATAACAATGTTGTTGATGTTACCCTGTTGACCAATGACAATAAGCCGCTGGTTGGTGTGCTGGTTAATATTTATGACAAACCTCTCGATCTGGGCGGAAAAAAACTATTTACGTCACTGTCGGATGCCAGTGGAAAGGTTACCGGATCGATCAACCTGCCAACGTACCTGCAATCCGTCGTTGTAGACCCGGGATTTATCGGGCTCATGCACAACGCGGTGACTAAAGTAGAAAGCAATAAAATAACCTGTACGCTGGGTGGATCCACCGGGTACGCCGGCAACGTGATTCCCAATGCGCGAGTTGCCTACCCGCTTCATACGGACCTGCGGGGGGGACGAATGATGACCACGCCTTATGTTTACCTCGGTAAATACAACAGCGGTGGCAAGCCGGATTATCTACTGCCTGAACTGGATAAAATATCCGCCAGAACATTATCGTCAATCAATGCTTCCCTGCCCGAAACCAAACCCATTCCGGATTTTCATCCCAATTACCTGAGCGATAATATCAACACCAATCTGGATATTGTAGAAACCAGTGAAGTATGGATCACCTTTGTCCACGAAGGGGCAGGTTACCAGAACGCATTGTCTTTTTTCACGTATCCCACTGGAAAACAGCCTACAACTGTCGATGAAATAAAATCACTCACCATCGCATTTCCGAATGCCTCCCTGGGCGGAAGTGGGGGAGAGCTGGTTTCGGGCCACAAAGTGTCGCTGGGAAAATTCGAGGCGGGCACCTCAATCGGGTTTTGCCTGATTGCAAATGGTTGGAACGGCGATTCGAAAACCGTCGAGCAAGGTTTGAATAAATTCTACAGCATCGATGCTTTAAACCCGGAATCGAACGCAACGAAGAAAAGACACACTATTTTGTTGAAAGACGAGGAGGCACACCTGGTGCTGGCTGGTTTCGAAGACCTGAATCGGGAGAAAGATAGCGATGAAGATTTCAACGACCTCATTTTCTATGCGACGTCGAACCCGATAAAAGGCATAGCCACGGAAGAGATTTTACCGATAAGCAATACAACGGACAGTGATGGCGACGGTGTCAGTGATGTGTATGATGCATTTCCAAAAGACCCGATCCGGGCCTACATCACCACGTACCCGTCAACGAAAGGGTATGCGACCATTGCCTTTGAAGACAACTGGCCAAATACGGGCGATTATGACATGAATGACCTGGTGGTTGACTACCGCTACACCATGATCCAGGATGGCAAAAACAGGACCGTGGAAATGTATGCGAGCTATGTGCCCAGGGCCTCCGGCGCCGCGTTTAAAAACGGCTTCGGGGTGCAATTCCCATTCGCACCTTCCATGGTCGCCGGGGTAAAAGGCAGCCGGGTGACGGATAAAAACATCGTGGTATTAAGTGCGAATGGCGTGGAAGCAGACCAGTCGAAGGCGGTCATTATTCCCTTTGACGATATCTATGCCATCATGCCGACCGGTGATAAATCGTACATCAACACGCAGCCTGGCATCCCTGTCGTGAAAGCAGACACCATAAACATGTTTATGGGCTTTACCACCCCGCTAACGGCTACCCAGCTGGGCGTGGCGCCGTTTAACCCGTTCCTCATTGCCGACAGAACACGTGGTAGAGAAGTACACCTGCCCGGTGAATTGCCGACCGATAAAGCGAACAAGGCTTTATTCAATACGATGCAGGATAATACGATTCCTTTAAAGAACAGGTACTATAAAACGAAAATGAACCTCCCCTTTGCGCTGTCCGTGCCGCAGCGATTCGATTATCCGTATGAAGGAAAAATGATTACCGTCACCTACCTCAAGTTTGCCGAGTGGGCGCAATCGGGTGGACTTACCAGCCCCGACTGGTACCAGGATCTAGGCGATTACCGGAATAGCGGATTTATTTATAAATAAATTTCAGACGTATAAGCGCGTATTCGTACGCGCTTATATCAATCTGTTGTAATTGTCACATGGCATGCAACTAACTTTTGTGGAACCACTTAAACTCTACAGGAACAATAACTTATCGGCATAGACGTTTTAAATTCGATTTCCAAATCCTGTGTTTGTGCCGCCAACGTTTGGCGTAGCTAAAATCAATATTTTTATGACCCAGTCGTCCAACCTGTCAATGCTTGCCATTGACGACGAGTTTTCGATTCAGCTCATCTTGCAGCAGTTTTTCAAAAATGATTTCTCCGTTGAAACCAAAGGAAACGGAAAAGAAGCCCTAAGCTGGATCCAGCAGGGCAATATCCCCGACATCATCGTAGCAGACATCAATATGCCGGAAATGGATGGTTACACGTTTATCTCCCACATTCGCTCCAGTGGCTTTTTAAAAAATATTCCCATGCTCATGTTGTCAGGCAGTGAAAGCACCGACGACCGGATCCGTTGCCTGGAATCGGGTGCCGATGACTTTATGGTGAAGCCTTTTAATCCAAGGGAACTGGCTGCGCGGGTCAACGGACTCTTGCGGCGTAGTGGAAAACGTTCTTAAACCGATTACGTCTATGATACAAGAACCAAAAAAAATTGCGGTCATCACCGTTACCCCCGGTGTTTCAAAACAGATTGAGGCGGCATTACAGGGATTGTTCGAAATAGATGTTTTCAGAAACGGGTACGAGTTACACCAGGCCATGACAAGCGTTCATGATTACAAAGCCATCATCTCCGACGACGAATTAACGGGCGCCAACGGCATCATCCTGCGGAAGACACTTGATACCCTCGGTTGTGAAAAAGTGCCATTTATTATGGTGCTGAATCAACTCGATAATGACCAGCGCAAACTGGCCATCCAGGAAGACATCGCGGAAATATTTTCGAAACCGCTCGATGCGAATGCGGTGCGTATCCGTGTGCCTTACCTGGTGGAGAATTATAAAAATTCCGTTTCCACGAAAGTGGCCCCGGTGTACAAATTACCTGTCTTCAAACGAATCTTCGATATTACCTTTTCCGGACTGGCCCTGTTGCTGCTGAGCCCTGTATTTTTGCTCATTTCTCTCCTCATCAGGCTGGAATCGAAGGGCCCGGTTTTTTACTATTCACTGCGGGTAGGATCCGGTTATAAGGTGTTCAAATTTTATAAATTTCGATCCATGTTTACGGGTGCCGACAAGCGCCTCAAAGACCTCTCACACCTGAACCAGTACAATACTGCCAAACCCGGCGAAGTGGCCGCGCCTGTTGTGGTAAACCTCTTGTGTGAATGTTGTGAACAGGCCGGTTCAAGTTGCATCAAACCGTTATACGCCGACAACATGGTCGTTTGCGAAACCATCTATAACCAGATGAAAGAAAGCAACACGGACTCGGCGTTTATCAAAATTAAAAATGATCCAAGAATTACCCGCATCGGGGGTTTCATCCGCAATTTAAGTATCGATGAACTGCCTCAACTGTGGAATGTTTTTATCGGAGACATGTCGATCGTTGGCAACAGGCCGTTGCCCTTATACGAAGCCGAACGAATTACTACCGACCGGTATTCACTTCGTTTCCTGGCACCGGCGGGGATTACCGGCCTGTGGCAGGTGGAGAAGCGCGGACGCGGCGAAATGTCGGAAGCAGAACGGTTAAGCCTCGACAACAACTACGCAAAGAGTCACAGTTTTTTGAATGATATCCGGTTGATCTTACGAACCATACCCGCATTGTTTCAATCTGAAAACGTTTAACATTACTTGATGAAAAAACGGAAGACCATTGTTTTAGCGTTATTTTTTTTCACGAATTGTGCCGCTGGATTGTCCCTGGCGGCACAATCTGTTGCAGTGGATTCGCTGCTCGCGAGGGCTTTGGCCACTGATGAACTGTTACCGGTGCTTGTTGATTCCGCGCTTAAGAATTCTGCGCTGCTAAAACGTACCGTGGGCAACGAGGCTTACGCAAACGCGAATTACCACATCGGTAAAAACGCCATTTTTAATGCCGTATCCCTCCAGTCTTCCTACAATTACGGCACCAACTACTCCGCGGTCAATAACCAGTCCACCACTGCACCGGTGAATAACCTCACCACCGCTCAAACCGGTTTTTATAACCTCGGTGTCGGTATCCAGGTGCCGATATCTAATATCCTGAACCGCAAGTATATGATCAGGTCCGGCAAGTCGCAGATCGATATGGCGGCGGCGGATAAAGAGAACATCGAATTAACGGTGAAGCAGGAAGTGATCAGGTTGTACCAGGATTTA
>JBBSSY010000281.1:0-5233 GCA_038241595.1 Chitinophagales bacterium
GGAAGTAAAAGCATTTCTCAATAACGAAACATTTGCAAATGGTGCGTTGGTTGGTCCGGAGCCAATCCTGGTTGTTCAACTGGTTGATAGTTCTGGCATCAATCTCTCTACTACAGGCATTGGTCACCAGCTAACGGCGACGCTGGATGGCGACACGAAGAAGGTATACGTGCTGAACGATTTTTTCGAAAGCGCACCGAACAGCTACCGCGCCGGAAGCATCCGGTATCAGCTTCCCGCCTTGTCCGAGGGCAGTCATACCCTCCAGGTCAAAGGATGGGATGCCGCGAACAACTCAAGCCAGGTCACGCTTTCGTTCCGGGTTATTAAAAATAAAACCTTCCGTATTTTGCGGGTGATCAATTTCCCAAATCCTTTTACATCAAAGACAACGTTCCGGTTTGATCACGATCTGTCCAGCCAGGATATCCGGGTATCTGTCCAGGTATTTACGACTTCAGGAGCACTTGTTAAAAGCATTCAACGTACAATAAATACAGGGGGCAATCGTTCATGTGACATCGAATGGGATGGTAATAATGATCACCTGGCGCGTTTGAAAACAGGGAATTATTATTATATGCTGAAGGTAACAGCCAGCAATGGCGTAGTGGAAAAGCGCTCCGGCAATTTGATGATCTTCTGATGATTCAGAAAAAGCAATAAAAAAATGACTGTTATTAATCGGGTTAAACTTATCATTCAGCCTTGCTTTTAGTAATTTTGGCATTATTGATGATAAGTTCGGGACAGTTTGTAAACCGCTACAGATCCCTTCAGTCATTTTTTTCAGAAAAAACCTGATCCAGACCACACCCTATCCGCATTATAACATAGCGCCCATCAGGTACTATAGGCATTTGCCAGTATGTTGGTTAGGCGCTTTAAAAGAAAAAATCTATTTACAGATGAGAAAATTGATGTTTAAGTTTATTCCGGCTTTCCTGCTTGTTGTTGCTTTTGCCTCAAACGATGCCTTTGCCCAGATCAATGTGGTTACTTCGGGGGTTCCTTTTTTACGCATTTCTCCAGATGCACGTGCCGGCGGTATGGGAGAAGTAGGGATCGCCACCCTCCCGGATGCCAATTCAGGATTTTGGAACCTGGCAAAAACACCGTTTAATACCGACAAAGGCGGACTTGGAATTACGTACACCCCCTGGTTAAAAAAGCTCGGATTAAACGATGTTTACCTGGCGAGTATGTCGGGCTTTTATAAATTAGATGACATGCAGGCCATCTCGGGATCACTTCGTTATTTCAGCCTGGGTAATATCCAGTTTACCAACGACAGGGGCGAAGATGTACAACTCTATCGCCCGCGTGAATTCTCGGTGGACGCGGGTTACTCGCGCAAACTTTCTGAAAAAGTAGGTATCGGCCTTGCTTTAAGATATATTAATTCAAGCCTGGCCAAGGGTGACCCGACCGGTTCGGGTTCTACCTATAAAGCAGGCAACTCCGTAGCGGCTGATGTCAGTTTCCTGTATACCAACCCGAATGAAAACGGCGAAGGCTGGAGTTTCGGCGGTGTGCTCAGCAACCTGGGTTCCAAGATCGGGTATACCACAGATGCCACGCAGAAAGATTTTATTCCTGCCAACCTCGGTTTGGGTGCCGCCTATACCCGGGTATTTGACGAAAGCAATAAGATGACCTTTGCGATGGATGTAAATAAATTACTCGTACCTACGCCACCAGTATATACCGGCGATTTTGCAATAGATTCCGGCGCGATCGCCAACTATCGCAGCAAACCACTCGTGAACAGCTGGATAAGTTCTTTTGGCGACGCACCAGGCGGCTTCGGCGAGGAATTGCGTGAGTTACAGATCTCTGCCGGTACGGAGTACTGGTACAATAACCAGTTCGCCTTGCGTGCGGGTTACTTCTATGAAGATAAATTGAAAGGCAACCGTAAATATTTCACACTCGGTGTTGGTCTTAAGTACAATGTATTCGGTTTGAATTTTTCTTATATCATTCCATCGGGAAGTGGCATTAATCAAAATCCGTTGTCGAATACCCTTCGATTCGGGCTGGTGTTTGATTTCAATGACGACGCAGCGGAATAAGCTATCAGCTATGAGCTATCAGCAAACACAGTGATGTCATTCCTCATGATGTCGTCTCCCAATAATAAAACGCTTCCAACGAAGCGTTTTTTTGTGCGTGATTTGATGTTTATTTGTTTCTTTTTCCTGGCTCATAGCTGATAGCTCATAGCTGATAGCTGGTGGCTGACAGCTAGTAGCCTCCTAAACCTAAAACAATGTACCGAATCGGATATGGCGTAGATTTTCACCAGTTGGCGGAAGGACGCGGCCTTTGGGTGGGCGGTATCCTGATACCTCATGACAAGGGCAGTCTTGGACACAGCGATGGCGATGTGCTGTTGCATGCCATTTGCGATGCTTTACTGGGTGCGTTGAGCCTGGGTGATATTGGCATCCATTTTCCAAATACCGATGCCGCATACAAGGACATCGATAGCAAAATTCTCTTGCAAAAAACCTTTGCCCTGATCAAGGCGCGCAGCTATACTATCGTCAACATCGATTCCACCGTATGCCTGGAAGCACCCAAGATAAAAAAGTACAGTGAGGCTATGCGTGGCGTGATTGCAGACATTCTTGAAATTACCACAGACGATGTGTCGGTAAAAGCAACCACCGCTGAACAAATGGGATTTATCGGCCGCGGGGAAGGCCTTATGGCCTATGCCACCGTGTTGTTGCAAAAGCATTCGTAGAGTCGCTGGCCGAGGCACTCTTTCGCTTTTTCGATTTGTTTAGCCCAACTAATTTTCCCTATTTTTGTTTCCATGTCCAAAGTAAAAGTCAGGATCGTAAACAACTCATCCAATTCCTTACCGCAATACGCCACAGAAGGGTCGGCCGGGATGGATATTATGGCAAATATTACCGGCCCGCTGACCATTCTTCCCCTGCAACGCATTTTGGTTCCAACCGGTTTATCGATCGAACTGCCCACGGGTTACGAAGCACAGGTAAGACCACGCAGCGGGCTCGCCATCAAACATGGCATTACCTGTTTGAACTCACCAGGTACCATTGATTCAGACTACCGGGGCGAACTGCAGGTGATCCTCATCAACTTGTCCAACGAGGCGCATGTGATACAAGCGGGAGACCGGATTGCCCAGATGGTGATCCACCAGGTTGAGCATGTCAAATGGAAAAAGGCAGATACTATAAACACCACCAAACGCAGTAGCGGCGGCTTCGGGCATACAGGGAAATAAAAATTAATTATGAGATATACTGGGTTCGTACTGGTTATGGCAGTGATTATTTTCAGCTGCCGTCCGACAAGAAAAATACAAACAGCCATTGCAAAAAAAGATACGGCAAGTGCATTGATCGTGCACGATTCCCGCGCTGATTCCATTAAATTCGTACACGATGTTTTTGAAAAAATAAAGAATCAAAAAATCGAATTCAAGACGTTTTCTGCTAAAATAAAAGTGGAATATGTCGACAAAAATGGCAAGGGGCCCGACCTTACCGTTTTTGCACGCATACAGAAAGACAGTGCGATCTGGCTTTCCATCAACGCGACGGTTTTTAGTTATGAAGCTTTCCGCGTGCTGATAACACCCGATAGCGTAATTGTTCTTAATAAAAAAGACAAACAGATCCAGTATCGTTCACTGGGTTACCTGCAGGAACTTACCCAGCTGCCCTTTGATTTTTCAACTATGCAGGATCTCATCGTGGGCAATGCCATCTACCTCGACAGCAATATTGTTTCGTTCAAGCAAAACGAAACCTCGATACTGATGCTTAGCAGCGGGAAATTTTTTAAACACCTGATGACAATTAGTAAAAGTGACTATACCCTGGAGCACAGCAAACTCGATGATGTAAATGCCGCGCGTAACCGCACTTGTGAACTCACTTATGGAAATTTTGAAAATAAAAATGGTGTATTGTTCTCAACGCGCAGGAAAATAAGTGTGGCGGAGAAGTCGAAACTCGATATTGACATGGACTTTAAGCAATACAGCTTTAACGAAACCTTAAGCTTCCCCTTCAGTATTCCCAAAAATTATAAACGTAAGTAATCGTTATAAATTTTATTTTTGGATTTCGTGAAAAACACCTGATGACAGATCAGAATCTGTCATTTGCAACGTTTGTTAAACGATTGTGTGTTTATCTCTTCTGACGGCTACGAGCTGTAACCAACAGCCGATTTTCCAATGCACCGTGTGATTAAAAAAAGTCAAGATGACAAGAGTATTTTATTTCCTGATTATATGTTTATCGCTTTCGCAATTTTCTCTGGCACAGTCGAGTAAATCGGATCTCGAAAAGCAACGTGCCGCCATCCAGCGTGAAATAGACGATGTAAAAAACTCACTCAACGAAACCAAGAAGAATAAAAAGCAAACCCTCGGGCAATTGTCGCTTATTCAGAAACGACTAAAACTTCGCCTCTCGGAAATTGACAATATCAGTCAACAGATGGATCTGATCCAGGGTGATATCTTGCAGTCAACACGCGATGTGGGCAAGTTGAAAAATGAACTTGACACACTGAAATCACAGTATGAGAAAAGCGTGTTGTATGCTTATAAAACGAGGAGTAATTATGACTTCCTCAACTTCATATTTTCGGCCAGTAATTTTAACGATGCGGTGAGGCGCGTCGCATACCTGCGCTCTTACCGCAACTACCGCGAACAACAGGCGGTGATCATTCGAAATACACAAGGACAGCTTGAACAGAAAATTGCCGATTTAAACGATAACAAGCAGAAAAAATCTGTTGTATTGGTTGAACAGAACAAACAAAAAAAGGTACTTGAAGTAGAGAAAAAGGAGAAAGATGCGGTGGTTTCAAAATTGAAATCAAGAGAGCAGGAATTAACTGCCGAGATGAATGCCAAACGTAAACAGGACCAGAAATTAAGCACCGCGATAAATGCAGCCATCCGCCGGGCTCGTGAAGAAGCCGCGCGGGAAGCTGCCGCCGTTGCCGCTGCGAAAAAGAAAAAAACCGATGATTTTGCAAAAGCAAACCCGGCCACGACGCCAAAAGCAACCACCACTACCTCCGCACCGGTGGTAGCAAAAAAGGAACCGGTCGCGGCGAAAGCAACCAGTGTATTTGATGCCGACCCTGAATCCAAGGCACTGTCTGATGATTTTGAAAAGAACCGGGGAAGCTTGCCCTGGCCGATTGAATCGGGCCGTGTTTCCATGCA
>JBBSSY010000282.1:0-5217 GCA_038241595.1 Chitinophagales bacterium
AGATGATGGTAACCAAAAAAGAACCGTTTAATGCGGAGCGGCTGTTGCTGTCCACCGGGATTGTATCATACAACATGGAATCAAACTGGGAGAATGGCCGCTACTCGGCAGTCGGGCGCCGCATTGAAACGCCGTACATGAACATGAAATACCGATCTACCCGGGGGGCGCAGTTTAGCACGGGGGAGCGCCCGCCAAATACACCCTACATACGGGGCTTTGACAAATAGGCGCTGCGCGAGTGACGATTCAAGTGAACATATCGACAAACAAGTAACGGACGAATAAACTTATGAAACGCAGAGACCTTATTAAAAGCTTAACACTCCTGCCGATAGCAGGGAGTGTTCTTCCCTTGCAATCGCTTTTATCTGCTCCTGTCGATGGAGGCGATCTTTCTTTGCCTTTTCAGAATAAGCCCATGCCTGCCCTCCATCGCAACGCATTTGTAATGGATGGGCATATACATGTAATGACCCGCGAGCTGTTGATGAAAACCGATATCGGCCAGCGTTACCCGGATGGGACCGTCGACCTCCCCAGGGCAAAAGAAGGCGGCTTGGACGCGATGTTCTTTTCAGTATACACCCCTGAACACTATTATCCGGGAAGGTTCGAGACAAAAAATACCTTTCGGGTGATAAACCTCGCGCTGGACCAAATCAAAAAGAATCAGGCGATGATCGAGCTGGCACTTACCGCTTCCGATATAGAACGCATCAATAAGAAGGGCAAAATGGCGGCTTTCCTGGACCTGGAAGGCAGTTATGACCTTGATGGCGATTTAAACCTGCTTCGGGCGCTCTATCGTCTGGGGCTACGGTCTATGCAACTTACGGCGCATAATACGACGAATGCTTTTATTGACGCCTGTAATGACGTCAGCCGGTGGGGTGGTATCAATGATCTCGGGAAAACGATCATTGCTGAAATGAATCGTCTTGGAATGGTCATTAACATCGCACATGCATCCAACGACGCCATACTGCAAACGGTAGCTGCTAGTAAAGATCCCGTAATCTACAGTCACGGAGGATTTTACAGCATTGTACCCCATCCCCGTTGTATTACCGACGAAGCGGCAAAAGCGGTCGCATCAAAAGGTGGTGTGATTGGCATTCACTTTGGAAGCCTCTTTAACAACCCGAAATACTGGGCCTGGCAACAAACATCTTTGCTTACCAAATCAACCATGTCAAAAGAAACCAAACCGGGCTCCATGGGAGGGCAGTCCGCCCTGCAGACTATCGAAGATGTAGACAAGCAACTGGCGCTTGAGGTTCCACTGAATTTCAGGGGAACCATCCCCGAAGAGTATTGGATGCACGTAGATCAGCTGGCTAAAGTGATCGACTATGGGGTGAAATTAGTTGGCGAAGACCATATGGCGATTGGTTCCGATTTAGATGGCGGCCCTGAACTGCCGCATGAAATTAAAGACATCAGCGATTATCCGCAGATGACCATAGCGATGCAAAAGATAGGGTACAGCGATCAGCGGATCAAAAAGATCCTTGGCTTGAACTGGCTCCGCGTGATTCGGCAGGTCACCGAGGGGAAGACAACGTGATGACCTCATTTCATGGAACGCAGAAAAATTAACGGATGAATAAATCTCATGCTGCCTGAATGAATTTATGTTAACTACCGTGCCTCATTTCCCCGCTACCTGTCAGGATGAAACGAATCACTAGTCGAAAATAGTGTAGGAGATAATGAGTTTCATATTATTTCCGGGACCTTTGAAATTCCCCAGTCCAATGTGAACGTAGAAAATTATCGAAAATAAAAGATGATCTTAACTCTTGAATAAATTGCAGAAAGAAACACACCGCTAAAATACTATTAGTATCAACAATTGGGTTAAAGAAGAAAGGCGACTTCCAGGCAGATTTTCCATTCGCCTGCGCAAAAGGCCGAGGATGTGAAAGGGAAATGGCTTAAGCGATGACTCACCAAACCCACATTTTACCGGGCGCTTAATTTGAGCTTTAATTAAGTAGTTTGGGAGATCAATTCTTTTAAGACAAATGGCGTCCTACTATCAGGACATAAAAGATATTTCTACCGATAATCAAGCAACATATTATGTCAGGGTTTCGTATTCAAATTATAATACTGGTCATACTGACGCAATCTTGCAAAAGCAAACAGGAAAAAATATTGCCTTTGCAGGAACCAATAACGGAATCGGTATATGCATCCGGGATTGTTAAAAGCACGCATCAATACAATGTCTATTCTTCCGTTAACGGGATCATTGCAGAGATATTGGTAAAGGAGGGTGATACCGTAAAAAAAGGAGAAGCGATTATTAGACTGGTCAACACAAGTGCACAGTTAAAAACTGAAAAAGCCTTATTGACTGCGGGCTATGACGCAATAAACGCAAATACAGAAAAGCTGCATGAATTACAAACAAATATAGACTTTACCAAAGCGAAAATGGATCAGGACGCCTTGCTGCAAGCCCGACAGCAAAACTTGTGGAATGAAAATATTGGTACAAAAAACGACCTGGAACAGCGCCAGCTCAATTACAAGAGTTCTGTAACTGCATTCGAAGCGGCTCAACTTCGTTATACCCAGTTAAAAAAACAAATCAGTTTCCAGGCCAGGCAGTCGCAGAACAACCTGGAAATAGCGGCCTCTGTAAAGAACGACTATAATATAAAAAGCGACGTAGACGGCAGGGTGTACGACATAATGATGAAACGGGGCGAAATGGTAAATACAGCTACCCCGGTAGCGGTAATTGGCAATGCTGGCGATTTTCTGATAGAACTACAGGTAGATGAATACGATATAAACAGGATAGCCCTTAAACAAAAAGTGCTATTAAGCATGGACAGCTATAAAGGGCAGGTATTTGACGCGGTGGTAAGTAAGATTGACCCTTTAATGAATGAAAAATTAAAATCTTTTACCATTGAAGCGGTATTTGTAAAGCAACCCGTAACGTTATATCCTAACCTGACCTGCGAAGCAAATATTATCATTCAACAAAAAGCAAATGCCATCACCATCCCGAGAAGCTATTTATATAACGGCGATTCTGTTATGATTGAAAAAGGCAAAAAGATAAAAGTAATTATTGGCCTAAAAGACTATCAAAAAGTGGAAATAATAAGTGGCTTACGCATTAACCAATTTATTTTTAAACCTGCGTTTTGAATACAAAACTCATTGTCAGTATTGCTAAAGCGCTATTGCTTGCGCGGTGGAAACAAACAATGGTGGCTGCCATAGGAGTTACTTTCAGTATTACCATGTTCATTGCGCTGCTGAGCTTTATGGCCGGCCTCAATGATTTGCTGGATGGATTGTTACTTAACCGCACAGCGCATATCCGGTTGTACAATGAAATAAAGCCGAATAATAACCAGCCGGTAAATACATCTGAACGGTATAAAAACCAATACAACTTCATTCGCTCTGTAAAAGCAGCTACAGCGCGCCGGCAAATTTATAACAGCGGGGCCATCATGGATGCCTTGCAAAAAGACAATCGTGTGCTGGGCATCGCTCCCAAAATAATCACTGCTGTTTTTTTTAATGATATAGCCGTCAATGTAAGCGCCGTTATAAATGGTATTGATGTGAAAAATGAAAATAAATTATTCTATTTTAATGACTATATCACTGAAGGTGCTTCGGCTGATATTGAAAAGGTATCCAACAGCATTATTTTAGGAATAGGTTTGGCCAATGAACTTTCTGTCAGTGTCGGCGACCGGGTCCAGGTGTCTACCCTAAGTGGCGGGATATTTAATCTTAAAGTAACGGGCTTGTACCAAACCGGTATCCAGGAACTGGATAAAACACAGAGTTACGCTTCCATTTCGACCGTGCAGAAACTAATGGGTGAATCAAATAGCTTTGTGACCGACATCCAGGTGAAACTTAAGGAAATACGCACGGCCCCGGCGATTGCCAGGGAATTTGCCAGCCGTTTTGACATTGATGCCGTGAATATACAGACTGCCAACGCACAATTTGAAACAGGCAGTTTTGTGCGTACCCTGATCTCCTATTCTGTGGGCGTTGTTTTACTGGTAGTGGCTGGGTTTGGCATTTATAATATTTTGAACATGATGATTTATGAAAAAATGGATACGATTGCTATTCTCAAGGCAACGGGTTTTTCCGGCAGGGATGTTCAAAATATTTTTCTTGCAATTGCCACAAGTATCGGCGTACTGGGCGGGGCGCTGGGTTTGGTATTAGGCCTGTGCTTATCCGCAGTAATTGACCAAATACCTTTTGCAACGGCATCTCTGCCTACCATAAAAACTTACCCCATCAATTACAACCCCGTATTTTATTTAGTCGGAGCCATTTTCTCTTTAGTCACTACCTTTTTCGCCGGGTGGTTTCCAGCACGGAAAGCAAGCAAGATTGACCCGGTTATTATCATTAGAGGAAAATAAAATGAATCAACTTATTTTAGAAGCAAAACATATCACTAAAGAATTTAATGACCCTGTTAAAGTAAAAGTGCTTACAGATATTAATATTTCCATCGCTAAAGCCGAGTTTGTTGCGCTTACCGGCAAATCAGGTTGCGGCAAATCTACTTTGTTGTATATTTTATCAACAATGGATACGGACTACGCCGGTGAATTACTGATTGACAATGTTTCGATGGCAAACAAAAAAGACAAGGCTTTAGCAAGGGTACGCAACAAAAATATTGGGTTTGTATTTCAGTTTCATTATTTACTGGCAGAGTTTACGGTATTAAAAAATGTGATGCTGCCTGGCTTAAAGCTGTCGATGCTTTCTGACAAAGAGATAGAAGACAGCGCTATGGAAAAATTAAAAATACTGGGCATTGATAAACTGGCCTTGAAAAAAGCCAATCAATTATCGGGAGGAGAAAAACAACGGGTAGCTATAGCAAGAGCATTAATAAACAATCCCGATATTATCATGGGCGATGAACCCACCGGCATCCTGGATAAAAAAAACAGTGATATTGTCTTTGATTTATTCAAATTATTATCCGAAGAATTCCAGCAGACCTTACTAATTGTAACACACGACCAAAGCTTTGCCGAAAGAACACAGCGAATAATAGAAATGGAAGATGGTAGAATAATCGGGTAGGCGATTTTCCAGGCGACTGAATCCTGTATGTTGTTTGTCTCAAAAGATTATAAGCCAACCTTAGGTGAGATCGGCACGCTTTTATATCCCTGTACGGCAGGTTTGACC
>JBBSSY010000283.1:0-5199 GCA_038241595.1 Chitinophagales bacterium
AGCGACTTTAACTATTTAACTTTATAAAACGCCTACAGCTACTGCTGACAGCGGATTGCTGAATGCTGATCGCTGCAAGCTAAAAGCTTTTCCATGAAAAAAATCCTCTTCATCGACCGTGACGGTACCCTCATCAACGAAGCGCCGCCTACTTACCAGCTTGATTCTTTCGAAAAGCTGACTTTTTACCCCGGCATGTTTGAATACATGGGCCATATCGCGCGTGAACTGGATTACGAGCTGGTGATGGTTACCAACCAGGATGGATTGGGCACGGCCAGTTTCCCGGACGAAACCTTCTGGCCGTTGCACAATCTGGTGATGAAAAGCCTGCAAGGTGAGGGCATACATTTCGACGCGGTATTTATTGACCGCACCTTGCCCGCAGACAATGCGCCCACTCGCAAACCCGCGACCGGCATGCTGACAGCCTATCTGAACAACCCGGCATATAACCTTGCTGAATCGTTCGTGATAGGTGATCGCATCACCGATATCCAGCTCGCGAAAAACCTGGGCTGCAAAGGGATCTGGCTCAACAACGATGCGTCACTCGGCGCATCCGAACTTGCCGGCAAGAACACCGCATTACACCAGGATGGCACGATCGCGCTGGAAACGCAGGACTGGGCCAGCATCTACCAGTTCCTGAAGCTGGGCGAACGAACGGTGATCCTTGAGCGCAATACCAGCGAAACGCAGATCAAAATTGAACTAAACCTGGACGGACAGGGGCAGGCGGCCATCGCGACGGGCCTGGGTTTCTTCGACCACATGCTGGACCAGATCGCGCGTCATGGCAAAATGGACCTGACCGTCCGCTCGAACGGCGATCTGCACATCGATGAACACCATACTATCGAAGACACCGGTATCGCGCTGGGCGAGGCATTTGCCAAAGTACTTGCCGATAAACGCGGTATGGAAAGATATGGCTTCGCCCTGCCCATGGACGAGGCCGAGGCGCAGGTGCTTATTGATTTTGGCGGCAGGAACTGGCTCGTCTGGGAGGTAACGTTCAACCGGGAATATGTGGGGGATATGCCCACTGAAATGTTCCATCATTTTTTTAAGTCGTTCAGTGATGCCGCCAGATGCAACCTGAACATCCGCGCCACCGGGGATAACGAGCACCATAAAATCGAAGCCATTTTCAAGGCATTTGCGAAGGCGATCCGCATGGCGGTGAAACGAGATCCGTTCTCAAATTACCTGCCGTCGACGAAAGGGGTTTTGTGAGTGGCAGGCTGTCGGCTGGCAGAAGTCAGAAGTCAGAAGTCAGAAGAAAGGTATGGGGTATGGGGTATGGGCGAGGAAGAAAGACAGTGTAGCCCTTTCAGGGCTTGACCGGCAATGACTTAACACGGGGCTACCACCCTGTACTCGACTATACCGCCCTTTGAGGGGTTGATGCTAAAGCCTGACATACCAGATATCAATTTGTGAAACCCATGGCGCCCTTTCAAAGCTTGTACTACCAACACCCAGGTGGCATTCGACCCGGATGCACCGCGGCTTATTTCACAGGCTGATCCTTGTTCTGGGATTCTCTTCATTGCAAAAACGCATATACCGCAAAGGAGGCGAGCCAATGGTCGCCGCCATAGTTGCCGGAGGTGACGTTTGGCAGGGTCGCGTTCAGGAATTTTTTCGCTGTTGTTTCGAACAATTTTTTATAGGGATGACCTGGCGGCAGGCTGCGGGCAATGCCCCTCATACACCAGGCACGGGTGAGGCTGAGGCCGTCGAGGTGAACGATCTGCATGTCGGTACGGTCGCTGACAACGGGCATTTCTGTGATGCGGGTGATCCCTGCTGCGGTAAAAAAAGTACCCAGCCATTTTACATATTCCGGTACCGGCAGTACGCGTCGCATCAGGTCGGCCACTTCCAGGGACGGCGAGAAGAAATCTGATCCGTCTGGTTCATAATTGGCAGGGATATTTTTGTTGCCGAGGTAATAATCGCGGCTGCGGTGCAGGATGGTGGTTTCAAACGCGGCGTTGTGCAGCGCCCGTGACCAGTCTAACGCAGATGCCAGACCGAAGGCGGTGTTGGGATGAACGCCCGTGCGGTTCGGATAGGTTTGTTTTGGCAGGAAACTCGTCCAGAGGCTGACTATTTTTTGGGTCAGCGGCTGCAGATTGCGGTACCACTGTTGTGCCATAGGGTCGTTCCAGGTGTACAGTTCTTCGTCAAGTTTTAACAGCCATGCCCAACCGTAAGTTCGTTCATACGTGTTGCTGGTTTTGAATGTATTAAAGTAGGCCGCCTCTTCCAGTAATTTTTCCGGTTGGAAACTGTTGTTCAACACCGCGACGATCTGTGCGCGTTCGGCGATCGTCGGGAACGTTTTCAGCAGTTTAACCAGCATCCAGTGACCGTGCACGCTCGAATGCCAGTCCAGGCAGCCATAGAACGACGGGTGAAGTTCATGGGGCAACAGCACATGATCGATGCTGCTATCGGAGGTATGGCTTGTTTTATTGGGCCATTCCTTAACGATACAGTGCAGGGGCAGGGCAGCGAGTTTACTGGCCACAGACATCGTAAAGAGCGTGTCTATGCTGGTATGGGATGTTTGTGTAAAACCGGGCAGTGATGTAACCAGGAATATGGTGAGTATAATGTTTCTCATAAAATACTGATGTCGTGCCTTTGTTAAAATTCTTGCCGATAGCCGATAGCTGATAGCCTTTCTCTCCCCACGCTAAAGAGTTACCCTTACTCCCGCCAGCTATCTCAATAAAATTATGATTTATTCTTTGTCATCTGGAAAATGTCTTGCATATTTGCAATGCAATGATGATTAAAAAACAAAATATGAATTGGTGGTGGCATACAAACTCCGAACGGGGCTAATTATGCTATTTGCTAATTGCGTATTGAACGAATACAGGCCCCGGGAATTCTCGGGGCTTTTTTATTGTACCGAACACAAGCTTTGCCCTCTTTACGGTTAAGGGAGCAGATCGACGAACAGACCAAAAACAAGACCAGGGTTTATGAAGAAAATCGACATCACCACATCCTGTAAAAAAATGCTGGCGGACGTGTACACACCAGTGGGCATCTACCTCCGCCTCCGCGACCGTTTCCGCGATACCGTGCTGCTGGAAAGCAGCGATTTTCACGCCGGCGAAAACAGCTATTCGTTTATTGGTATCAATGCGGTCGCCGGCATCGAGATCACCAACACCCACCGCCTCGAATACAAAATGCCTGGATTGAAGGAAGAACGGGTGCCTATACGCAAAGCCGCCGATGTGCCTTTACTGCTCTGGGATTTTATGCAGCGGTTCCAGGTGAACGAAGTCGCCGATAAAACCATGCAGGCAGCGCAGGGTTTGTTTGGTTACACGTCATTCGATGCGGTGCAATTCTTTGATACCATCACTTTCTCACCGCGGAACGGGGCTGCCGATGCGATCCCGCTCATGCGTTATCGCTTATACCAGTACGTTATTGTCATCAATCATTTTAAAGATGAGCTGTACATCTGCGAGAACAGGATCGCCGGTATTGAATCGGCGGCTGACCTGATTGAGGGATTGATCCGTAGCAAGGATATTCCGGAGTTTCCTTTTAAATTGAAGGGCGACGAGACGTCGAACCTGTCGGACGAGGCATACATCGAGATGGTGCAAAAGGGCATCCAGCATTGTTACCGCGGCGACGTTTTCCAGATCGTACTCAGCCGGCGTTTCCAGCAGCATTTCACCGGTGATGAATTCAACGTGTACCGCACGCTGCGCAACATCAACCCCTCACCTTATCTTTTTTATTTTGATTACGGGGATTATAAATTATTCGGCTCGAGCCCCGAAAGCCAGCTCATCATAAAAAATAATAAGGCCATCGTACACCCGATCGCCGGTACCTTTAAACGCACCGGGGATGATAGTACCGACCGGCAACTGGCAGAAAAACTGCTTGCAGATCCGAAAGAAAACGCCGAACATGTGATGCTGGTGGATCTCGCCCGCAATGACCTTAGCCGTCGCTGCGACGACGTACACGTCAGCAGCTTCCGAAAAGTAAATTACTACAGCCACGTGATCCATCTGGTCAGCGAGGTCACAGGTTCGGTGCGGGCGGGTAATAATCCGTTTGAATTACTGGCGGTTACCTTCCCCGCCGGCACGTTGAGCGGTGCGCCAAAGTTCAAGGCCATGGAACTCATTGACAAGTACGAACCTACGGCCCGCAGTTATTACGGCGGATGCATCGGCTTTATGGGTTTTGATGGCAGCTGCAACCATGCGATTATGATCCGTACCTTTCTAAGCCGGAACAATACGTTGTTTTACCAGGCGGGGGCGGGTATCGTCGCGGCTTCGCAACCCGAGAGTGAACTGCAGGAAGTGAACAACAAACTGAATGCGCTGAAAGCGGCGATTGCGCTCGCCGGAAAAATACATTGAGGAAGCCGTTATTTTCCATCATTAAAAAAATCACTGTGCAACGCATACTTGTTTTTGATAACTACGATTCATTTACCTACAACCTCGTTCACCTGGTAGAAAAGATCATCCATGGTAAAGTGGATGTTTACCGCAATGACCAGATCCAGTTGGAAAAGGTAAATGAGTATGACAAGATCATCCTGTCACCGGGGCCAGGTATTCCCAGCGAGGCCGGGCTGCTGCTGGAAGTAATCAAAGCGTACGCACCCACGAAATCCATACTGGGTGTTTGTCTCGGTCACCAGGCGATCGCAGAAGCTTTCGGGGGAACGCTCAGTAACCTGAGTAATGTCTACCACGGGGTTGCGACACCAGTCAGTCTGCTGGCAGAAGATGGGGCAGTTGCCCATAACAACCTTTTCACGGGCCTGGAAGGCAATCTCGAAGTGGGCCGTTATCACAGCTGGATCGTTAACAAGGAAGATTTTCCGTCGGAACTGGTGATCACCGCCCTCGATGAAAACGGGTATATCATGGGCCTGCGGCATAAAATATACGACGTTCAGGGCGTGCAGTTTCACCCGGAAAGTGTACTGACACCACAGGGAGAAGCGATTATGCGGAACTGGCTGAAAGAAGTTTAAGGTTTAAAGTTTAAAGTTACAGCGAATAATCAACTTTCTTCTGACTGCTGATAGCTGACTGCTGATAGCTGATAGCTCACAGCTCAAAGCTTCCTCAAAAATTCAACCATGAAAAAAATTCTCCAATACTTGTTCGAACACAAAACCCT
>JBBSSY010000284.1:0-5188 GCA_038241595.1 Chitinophagales bacterium
CCGGCAAGGCAGTCGATCATGTCAGGATAGTTTAAATAGTTATTGGTAGACTGGATTGCCAGACCATGTACTCATTATTAAATGTCTAAAAGGCGCGGCAAAATAACTATTATTCTCAAATGCGAATTAATAACTTTATGACTTTCTAAAAAAGCAGGTTACGTACCCGGTCAACACTCAGTTAGCGCATACAAATAGCATCGGCCGGTTGCATCCGTTGTCCGTGAAACGACAATATTATAAATTTTTACAAGAACATTGCCTCCGGCAGGGCAGCCGCTTCCGACGTTTTTTGTAACCGTCCACCGCTTTATCTTTACAACATCATGTATGATAACCACCAGGTACCACCATCCTCCGACACGATCTTTACCGCTGACGCCCTGCGTTTATTTAGCCGCCGCATCTTTAGCCATTTCGGTGTACCGGAGGAAGAGGCCATCCTGGCCGCCGACGTGCTTGCTTACAGCGACGAACATGGCATCGATTCGCATGGCATCGCGCGGCTTAATACCTATTTCGACCTGCTGCAGTCCAAACGGATCAACCCCAGGCCGGTCCCGCGCATGGTGCGTGGAAAAGGCAGTGTGGCGACCATCGACGGTGACAACGGGCTGGGACTGGTGGTAGGTCCGAAATGCATGGAGATCGCCATGCATAAGGCGGCTGAATTCGGATCGGGCTGGGTGAGCGTATGCAACAGCAATCATTACGGTGCGGCCGGTTATTACCCGGTGATGGCGCTGCCCAAAGACCAGATCGGCATTTCGATGACCAATACCACCGCTGGCGTAACGCCGTTTAATGGCGTGGAAAAAATGCTGGGCACCAACCCGGTTGCGATTGCCTTTCCCGGCCTGGTTGAACCGCCGATCGTCATTGATTTTGCCTCGAGTACCGTAGCGTATGGCAAAGTGGAGATCGCCAAACGCAATGGCCGCCAAGTACCGGAAGGCTGGTGCATCGATGCAGCAGGGCATGCCACCAACGAGCCGGAGCAAATGATACATGGCGGTGCCCTGTTACCGCTAGGCAGTACGGCAGCCGGTGGCGGGCACAAAGGCTACTGCATAGCTGCGATGGTGGATGTACTGACGGCGGTGTTGAGTGGCGCCAACTGGGGACCGTTTGCCGTACCCTTCGCCATCCATGTTAATGCCCTGACCAGGCAGGTTGGCAAAGGCATAGGCCATTTTTTTGGTGCCATGGATATTGAAAGTTTCCGCGACACGACTGAATTTAAACAAAACATCGATGACTGGATCGGCACCATGCGAAATACGAAGACCCTGCCGGGTGGACCAAAAGTGATGATCCCGGGAGACCCCGAGCGCGACGCCTATACCGCACGAATGAAAACGGGCATCCCCGTAAACCACGAAGTAGTGGCCATGTTGCAATCGATGTCGGCTTCCACCGGCATTGCGCTGGAATGACGCTGGCGTCAATTTACTGCCTGTCCCGGGAATACGAAAGTCCGTTACCAACCCGGTAACGGACTTCGGCCTGTTATTACATTCCGTTACTGGTTTCCGGCAAGCGCAGGCACTACGGGCAGTGTCACGTAACTCAGGCGTTGCCCACCATGGTTAATGGTCTGCTGCGCAACGCGCACTTTGGCGCTGTTACCCAGCGGTTCGCCGGTATTGGGGTTGCGGTCGAACTGCGGAAAATTGCTGGATGTAACGTCAATCCGTATACGATGACCGGGCTGGAACACATTGGCTGTACCCGTCAGCTCGATGTCGAAATCATATACCTGTCCGGGTGTCAGCAATTTTATCTTGTCGAGACCTTCATGAAACCGCGCTCTCAGGATACCTTCTGAAATGGGCATCGAGGTGCCGTTCGGGTAAACGTCGATCAGTTTGATCATCCAGTCTGTATCGGGGCCGTCGGTGGCGGCGGATAATTTCATCTTTACCGGGCCAGCGATGGTAATGGGTGCTTGTAAAGCCTCGGTGGTATACACGAGGATGTCTTTACGTTGTTCAATCGGTTGCTGGTCGCGCGGACCGGCTTGCGTGGGCGTACCGCAACAGTTGTTGCCACCGGTGGTGGGTACCGGGTCCATTGGATCGTATAGGTAAGTGTCCTTCCCCGCTTTGGCCGGTTTATCGAAAGTAAGTACGCCGCCACCGGTTGAGGTGTTTGCCGCTGACGTTCCGGTCAAATAAAGGTTGCGGAATTCGGTACCCGGGATCGGCCAGTCTTTTTCTGTGCGCCATTTGTTTACACCCATATAAAAAAGTTTCACCGGGTCTTCCTTGTCCAGGCCATTCTTTACGCCTTTCAGGTAAAAATCATAAAATCGCAGTTCAGTTTGAAACTGGTCGACCATCGCCGCCGGTGTAAAATCTACGCCGCCATACGACTGGCTGGGACCATGCCCCCAGGGCCCAATGATCATGCGTGCGCCGGCGCGTGCCTCGGGCGTGGCGCCTTTGTGTTTCATGCCTACGTACCCGTTTATGGTGCCCATGATAAAGATATCGAACCAGCCGCCGGAGGTATGGACCGGTACAGTGATCTTGTCGAAACGTTCTTCGTCGCTGATCGATTTCCAGTACTCATCATAACTCTCGTGTTTTATCCAGTCGCGGTAGTGCTGCACGGCGTACCCGGCACTGCTGAGGTCGCCGTCTTTCAGCGGCAGGTGCGTGAGGATGTTGGCGTATTGCATGTTGTCTGGCATGTACGATTCGGTATGCCAGTATTGCGGCAGCATGATGCGGTTTGGCATACGTACCACGCCCCAGCCATAGTTAAAGCTTAACCGGAAGGCGCCGCCCATGGTGATCCAGTTGGCGTAGATATTGGTAGAAGCCAGCGCGGGAAACGCAGCTACAAGATGTGGTGGATTTTTGCTGAGGGCCTGCCACTGGTTGTGGCCGAGGTAACTGCCGCCCTGCGTGGCGATCTTGCCATTGGAAAATGGCTGCGCTGCCGCCCACTCGATGGTTTCATAACCATCCTTTGCCTCGTCGCGGAAAGGCTCCCATTTTCCATCGCTTTCATAACGGCCACGCACATCCTGTACAACAACTGCATAACCGTTCTGTGCGAATTTGACCATGGCCTGGTGCACCCCGTCGCGTTGCACGCCGTAACAGGAACGGGTGACGATGGTGGGGTACTTTCCCGGAGCAACGGGTAGGTATACGTCGGCGTACAATTTTACGCCGTCACTCATCGGAACGGCTTTGTGGCGCTCGATCCTGATGGAAGTGGTTTTGGGGTCAGGCGTTTGCGCGATGAGTAAATTTGTTATCGTTAAAAAAGCGAGTGCGTTGAATAGTCGTTTCATATATAGTATTCATCTTCGGGCTAAAATAATATATATAATCGAACAAATGGCCAGTTCGTATTTTTTAAAATATGATGTGTAGTCCTGTGCCTGTTTGCAGTCAGGGCCTCCGGCTCATGTGTCGACGTGTCGTTTCTGTGATTTTGCACGCCGAGAACAATTATTATTCAGTGGGTAATCCGCCGGTAACTTCTTTCAGTTTGTCAAAGAATGCTTTTTTACGCGGCGAACTGATTTCCCAGTTGACCGGAACGGACTGGTAGCCGTCATTAAATCCTTCGTCTTTCATCCGGTAATCGAAGAATCCCCAGGAAGCATAGGCTTTCACCGCTTCTGTGAAATTATTGACGGGTTTGTCAAAGTCAAAGTGATCATCTTCATTAAAAAGTATCGGCATGGGCTTGTATCCTTTTACGGCGCGTGTTTGAGCCACCATCACCGGAATCTGCGCAGGATCATTGACACCATTGGCATGTATGAGCAGGAAATCGGATACGGTGACTACATTTTCGAGCGGAACAAACCGCCCGCCGTAACTGGTACCGACCAACAACCGGTAACCATTTTCCGTATGCGATTGTACCCGTTGGATCAGTTCGTGGATGCGGCCGGGCTTGAGGATCTCATGATCATATCGAATATTGGTTTCATTCACCACCTCAATCAATACGTTCCGGTATTTTTGTGCCAGTATCCACATGGTGGTGTTGTCGATGCCTTTGACCACCGCTGCTTCGTTTTGGAGAAACTGATCCTGGCCGAAATAATAAATACCGAGGATGACCACCATACCAATATCACGCGCATGGTCAATTATTTTTTTGAGTCGCTCCATGTATGCTGGTACCAGGGAACCGGTGGAATCGATGGCTGAATTACGCCAGCCATTGTTGCCGTAACCTACCGGGCTTCCGCCCTGCATATTTAACGTAATGGCAAGCAGGCCTTTCGCGTACCAGCTGTCCATGGCCAGTATAAATTCACGGGTATTTCGGTCCGCATCCCACTGCTGTGTATCGGGGTATTTCCATTGACCGGCAGTTGCCGGGTTCTGGTCGTCAAAGATTCCCTGTACCATCCTGGCGTTCATCAGCAGGCCCCCGATAGAGTGCCCCTGCCAGCTCCTTCCCTTGTACGTGAGCTGACCATCGACAAAAAATTTATCCCCTTTGATGCTCACAATCGTTTCGCGTTTCCGTTGTGCAATCGTACTGTCCGGTACCGGTAGCGACAACAATAATAATAAGGAAATTTTGCCAGGCAGTGAGACCGAAAAATTCATCAGTAAATATTACGTAAGGATTATTTGCAATACGAACCACATTCGATTCCGTACCAACACAACGTGATAAATATAAGACATTTTGGATCGCTCAACGCAGGGCTGCTGCTGTGGATGTTTACGGTACAGCAGGTTACTGACTTGCTGTTTAAAATGACATTATTTCCACATCCAGCGCAGCAGCTATGTACCCAGGCACATAAATGCACCCATTCGCTTCACTGAGCATCTGTTCAGTACCAGGAAACACCTTGCCACAACATATAACGTTACTTGTAACCGTTGAAAAACACGGAATAAATTGAATGGGAAATTTTATCTTCTCTTACGGGGTCAATAAAAGAACGTCACCGTATACCGTCTATCGACTTAAGCGCCGACATTCACGGGAAAGGATCTGTAAAAAGCAGCTGACCGGCTGCTTTTTACTTTTATGCAACGGGCGGATTACAGAAACAAAGTGCCTGCTTACAATAAAGAAATAGTCATACTTTCAGTCATTGACGCATCGGATTAAATCAGTGATATGAAAAAACTCCTGCCGATTTTCTTCCTCTTGCTGGCGATACACGCGCAAGCCCTTGACCGGTCCGAATTCG
>JBBSSY010000285.1:0-5188 GCA_038241595.1 Chitinophagales bacterium
AAGACGATTTTATTTGACACGAATGTCAGAAAATTTCTTCTAATGGATTCGTTCGCCTCGTCGGCAATGCGGGCAGCAATGCCTGGTATTCTCAGAATGAATTTCCAACGTTGTATTTTAAGCATCGCCTCGTAAGAGGCATGGTTGGAATGAATATCGTTCAGTACTACCTGTTCTGCTAAAAAATGCTGGTCGTTTGTCATCGAGTGATTCATAGATATCCAAATGAATAATAATTGCGGGAAACTCCCTGATTAAACGCAGCCTCTATCAGAAAATTGCCTATGGAATTTACTATCGATCATCTTTAACTTCATTTTTTTCGGTAGTAGATCCGGAGAACAGTTTTTCAAAGAAGTGCATGGAATTTGACATTGGTCCTTCCATTTTGTTGGTACGATCGTCCAGTGTATCGTCCTCTACCACGGTGCTCATTTGTATTTCTGCCGGCAGGTAAAGCAGGATATTTGTACGTTGCTCGGCGACATAGGATTTTACATCAGTAAACGAACTGTTGTCGGGTGTATTCTTCCGGATGACGCGGATCGCTTCCTCCGCAATGTCTTCCATCTTACTCCGGGCAGTATCCATCGAATCACCGGTATAGCTGGACACCTTGCCCAACGCCTCATCTGTTTTATCACCAAAAAATTCATCCACCCAGGTTGTTGATTTATTTCCCCGTAAAATAATTTCCGATCCTGTTTTGGTATTTCCGAATTTATATAAGCCAATCAGCACCGCGGGGATGGCCGCCTGTCCAAAATTTCGGGTGTCTTTAGATATATCTTCTTTTTCCTGCTGTGTATTCGGGTCAATCTTAATTAATTCGGGATATCCAAGGTTTTTCTGTATTTCTTCAAGGAGATTGGTAGCCATAGTACTGGTTTACGTTAAAAGGTATTTGGTTGATTGTCAATAACTGTCAGTCTTGCAAAGGCAAGCATTATCCTTTTATGTGAAAAAAACATGCCAGTTGTCAGTAACCTATAACTTTGAGCAGGAACATCTAAGGCCTTGTTCCAGTATCTGGTCCGGCTGCGGGGCAATAAAAATGATTTATGACATTTGCATCTATAATAGCGGTTTGTCTTTTTACGCTGTTGAACAACTTGCCGGCGCAATCGATTGAGTTATTGTATCAGGAGGACAGCCTTTCCATCCGCGGTTTAAGCGTGGTCAGTGATCGCATCATCTGGGTAAGTGGCAACCGCGGAAGGGTCGGCAGGTCGGTCGATGGCGGTAGAAGCTGGCGATGGACCCGGGTGAAAGGTTTTGAAAAAAGGGACTTTCGCGACATTGAAGCGTTCGACGCCAACACGGCCGTGATCATGGCTACTGCCGAACCCGCGCAGATGCTAAAAACAACCGATGGCGGTCGGCATTGGAAAGTTGTCTTGGAAAACCACGAACCCGGGATGTTTTTAGACGCGATGGCTTTTTCAGGCAATAAAAAAGGAACTGTGTTGGGTGACCCTGTCCGGGGGCGGTTTTATATAGCCCAAACTTCCGATGGCGGCAGCACCTGGCAGGAAACGGACTGGCATTCCCGGCCCGTCGCAGATTCAGGCGAAGCCGGTTTTGCAGCCAGCGGTACCAACATCCAATGCACGGAGGCAGGTGACCTGTATTTTGTCAGCGGCGGAATGAGATCCCGGTTGTTTTCTGGCAGTCAGCCATCAATGCTCCCGGTTGTACAGGGCAATGAAACATCCGGTGCAAACAGCATTGGTCTACGGCCGGGCGGTCGTCATGCGGGCATCCTCCACATGGCAGTCGTTGGTGGCAATTTCAAGCAGGATACCAGTTCACGGAACAATTGTTTTACGACACTGGATGGCGGGCAGCACTGGCGCGCTGCGCCGGAACCGCCGCATGGCTACCGGTCATGTGTAACCTATATCTCAACCGACACCCTCGTAACCTGTGGTACCACGGGCGTTGACATCTCTACAGACGGCGGGCTGCATTGGAAAGCGGTTGCCCGGGACAGTTATCATGTTTGCGGTATCGCTAAAAAAGGCAGCGCCGTTTTCCTGGCAGGCGCAGATGGCAAAGTGGCCAGGCTACGACAGGCAATTTCAAACAAGGATTGACGTTTGCAGGATATTTAAAATTATTGTTCATTATTAATTGCCTATTTATAACCCTTCATGGAGTGGATTTCGATTTTACAATGCCCGATCAGCGGCGAGCGGCTGCGACAGATGCATGACACCGAACTCGTAACACAGGAGATGGCTATAGCGGCCGGCAAACTGTGGCACATCAGTGGCACGGCCGTTGCCCGCAAGATTGGGTCATGCCTGGTAACGATTTCCGGAAAGTACCGATATCCCGTTGACGATGGAATCGTGCTTATCTTGCCTGGCTTTGCGCTGGTAGACTCTCCCGACCTTTTTTCGACCAGGCAATTACACGACGACAAACAATGGGTGAAAGATTTCTATGACCAGAGTGGCTGGTTCGCGAATGCGGATGGAAACTATAAAGACGCGGTGATCTATGAAGATTTGCGGGATGTATCAAAAAACTACATTAAAAAATGCCATGACCGGGTAGGTCGCTTTCTTCCTGCGTCAGGCACCTACCTACTGGACGCAGCTTCCGGACCCATCCAGCATGTCGATTACCTGCAATATGCGGAACATTTCAGGTACCGCGTGTGTGTTGATTTTTCATTCCAGGCACTGCGGGAAGCAAAAAGAAAACTGGGCGACCGCGCGATCTGTATTTTATGCGACATCACGCAGTTGCCGTTTGTTTCGGGTACCCTGGATGGTTTTGTATCGTTGAACACCATTTACCACATTCCTGCTGATGAACAGGTTACTGCAATTAAAGAATTATACCGGGTGCTGATGCCGGGTGGAAAAGGTGTGGTGGTGTATGACTGGTATAAACATTCATCCTGGATGAATGTGGCGCTGTTCCCGTTTCGCACGTTCGTTTTTTTGAAGAACCGCTTTCTCGATGCGCTGGGCAGGGCAGCCGGTAAAAAAGGCGCCGACAGGCGGCTGTATTTCTTCGCGCATCCGCCTGCGTTTTTTCGCCGGCACCTGCCTCCCTACCAACTGCGCGTATGGCGCACCGTGAGTGTACCATTTATGCGATACTATGTTCATGCCTGGTTATTCGGCAGGCAGTTTTTGGCGTGGCTTTACCGCAAGGAGGAAGAACATCCCGGCACCTGCGGATTGAAAGGCGAATACCCGATGATGGTGTTTGAGAAAAACGATGAACCGGCGCCATAGCCTCCCGACTCAATTCAACCCCCTGAAATCCACGGGAACCAGTTTGCTCACACCGGGTTCCTGCATGGTCACGCCGTAGATAACGTCCACACTGCTCATGGTCATCTTATTGTGTGTGACAATGATAAACTGGCTTTCATCGCTGAATTTTCGAATCATATTCGTGAACTTGCCGACATTGGCATCATCCAGCGGGGCGTCCACTTCATCCAGGATACAGAATGGCGCTGGTTTGATTAAATAGATGGCAAAAAGGAGTGCCGTGGCCGTCAGCGTCTTCTCTCCTCCGCTTAATTGGGTAATGGATGACGGACGCTTGCCTTTCGGTTTTGCGATAATATCAATGCCCGTTTCCGACAGGTTCTCGGGGTTTTCCAGCACCATGTCGGCCGTATCTTCTTCGGTAAACAACGCCTTAAATACTTTCTGGAAGTTCTCACGCACCTTGTTGAACGTGTCGAGGAATTGCTGGTTGGCGGTTGTCTCCACTTCGGAAATTGTCTGCAGCAGGCTTTCCTTTGCCGTTACCAAATCATTTTTTTGCTCTAGGATAAATTCGTACCGTTTCTTCATTTCCTGGTATGCCTCGATGGCGGTGGGGTTAATCTCGCCCAGGTTATCGAGCCGTTTTTTCATGCGGTCAGATTTCTCCTGCAATTCTTCCACGGGTGTGTCGCCGGTACGGGCCTGGTCGATGATGTCGTCCAGCTGGATGCGAAACTCCACCTGCAGCCGTTCCTTCATGCCGGCAAGGTGCAATTTCAATTCGTTCATGCGGTCCTTGATCTCTGCAAGCAGGTGCTCGGACTGTTCCCGGTTCTTGACCGTAAATTTCAAAGTACTTTCCTTCTCGGCGAGACTTTTACGTAGGTTATAATACGCCTGGTCAGATTCGTTCAGCGATTTCTCATCTTGCTGTTTGCGTTGCACCAGCGCGTCCAGTGCAGCGGCAACTTCTTCGAGCAGGGCAGCGTTGCCGGTGATGTTTTCCTGTGCCTGTTTAAGCTGCGAGGTATTGGTTTCACGCTGGCCATGCAGGTCGTGCAGTTGTTTATTCTTAAATTCCATCTCCTGCCGCAGCGCGGTGATGCGGCTCTGCTGCCGCGTCAGCTGCAGGTTAAATTCATTGTATTCGGTGTTGGCGGTGTTAAAGCCAGTTTCCGCCTGTTTGAATTCGGTGTCACCCGCGCGCAGCTTGCCAACGGTTTCTTCAATGGACAGCAACAAAGTTTCCAGCTCTTTCCGGGTTCCCTCAATCGCGGCGCGGGTATTGGCCAGCGTTTCATTCATTTCTTCCAGCCTGTTGCGCGAAGTGCCCTGCAGAACGTGCAGGTTTTCGGTTTTATTTTGCAGGGAATTAGACTGGTTGATGAGTGCGTTGATATCGGTCTGTGTCTGGCGGATTACGTGCTCTTTCAACAGCTCGCTGTGAGCGGCAACTTCCTGTTGTTTTTCCTGGATGCGGGTACGAAGACCCTGTACGATGGCTTCCTGCCCGGCAATTTCTTCCTGCAATTTCTGCAGGTTTTTTGCACGGCCGATTTTCTTTCCTTCAAAAATGCCCACACTGCCACCGCTCAGTGAATATTTTCCTTTTACATATTTGCCCGTTTTTTCCAGGATCACCGAACCATTGCTGTTCACCAGTGCCTCTTCATTTTCGGCGATGTGTACGTTCCCCAGGAGGTTCTCGGCCAGGCTGCGGTATTTATCATCCACTTCTATTACCTGTAAGGCCGGGATGGTGCCGGGCAGGTCATGCGCATCCTCATGTATATTTTCGGCCGCGTTGAGTTTATCGAGAAGAAAAAAGTTAGCCTTGCCTTTCTTCTTTTCATCCAGCAGGTGTACCGCTTCCAGGCCTTCCTGCAAGTCCTTTACGATGTAATAATTGAGGTAAGGTTCTAACACATTTTCCACGGCGGCCCGGTATT
>JBBSSY010000286.1:0-5185 GCA_038241595.1 Chitinophagales bacterium
CTGGGGCAGTAAGGGTTTGTGGTCTTTCGCGGTTGCGAGGGAACCGGTGAACAGCATTAGGATCGTGATGATTCGTTTCAATCTATTTCTTTTTAAGTTCATTTAAAATGCGCAGCACGTTTTCAGCGAGGGTTTCCGCAGCACCCGGTGCCACCCTCGATACCAACACTTCGTACGCCCCTTCCATATAAGCCTTCCGGTCGGGCATATACCCGAGCGTGGCATTGGTTAGTTCGGTGATAATAGTATAAGGATAAGGAGATCTGCTCTTTATGTACAGGCCGATCTCTGTAAATATTTCCCCGGGCAGGCTGACGACCGCGCATTGGTCGCCCAGTGTAAACGCCTGGATCTCCGCTTCGATCGGTTTACCGTTGCGATCATTGACCTCCAGGATTTTAAATGCCTTGACAAAATCGTAAAATGGTGCCGCATCTTTTATTCCGTATTTGCTGGCAATTTCGCGGGCCCAGGGCAGGTCATCTTTGGAAATTGCAGCCAATGGCAACTGGATCATCTCGCTGGCTACTTTTATCTTGCTGATGGTAACCGGGTGTAGCCGGGTATATGTTTTTAGCACCTCTCCCGCCAGCAGCGTGCCCAAACGCGCCGCTTCGCCATGCCCGTTTTGTACAATGGGCGATTTGACATTGATGTGATTGACGTTGCCCGAACAGCCCTGTGAAAAGGCGGTTACCATGCCTGGACCTTTTACGGCGCCCAGGATGGTTGACAACGTAAAAGGGAGATCCGCGGACACTTCGAGCCCGCCAACATCATCGAGGTGCATGGCGAGATTGACGTAGGTGGAGATGGCCTTGCCATCATTGCCTTCCGCGTACAAAACCGACACCGACGGATCGGTCGGGCCGGCGGGCTTTACAATTTTCGGGTTTAGTTTCCCAGGATTCCAGGCTACTGTGCCGTCTGTCATAAAGTAGCGACGGTTAAAACCCATCGAATCTTCGCGCCCCCGGCCAAAGGACAACGTAGCCGGTTTAAGGGCGGCATTCGCCTGTTGTACACTGGCAGCGATCAGGCCGGGTAATGCAGAGATATAACGGTTAAGCATATCCGAACCGGGAGACTTCTTGCCAAATTTTTCACGAAAGCCTGGTATCACCGGGCCGGTATGCGAGTGGGTAGCGCCGATCATCACATGTTTTGCATCGATACCGGTTGCTTTTTCAATTAGCCTTCGCGCTTCATTGACAAGCGTTGCGGAGATGCCAATCAGGTCGCAGGAAACGATGGCCACTTTGGTACCGCCCGCGCCGATGACGAGTGCCTTGGCGTAGATGTCATCATGTATCTTTTCTACGCCGCGTTCATAGTAATAACCTGCCATTGGCGTGCCAAGTGGTGGTGTAATTTTTACCGCGGCCGCACCAATTTGCACGTCCTGTGCCGTTACCCGGAAAATAGATATGCAGCTCATAATAAGGAGTATGCCCGCCCTGATCGTTTCCATAAAATTATATTTTTGAACAAGCTGAATTGCACGTCGTTCAGCGGTTGATCCGCAGCCATTGAAAGTACGGATTATTCATTGGTGTAACCGGGACAGCGCCCGATATTAATCCATCCTCGTAATACAGGATTGATCTTTATTGCAATCTTGTGTATGGTAGTGCCTGTCTTTTGTAATAGTAACCATTCCTGCATCTTTGCAGCAGGAAAATCGTTGATTTCATCTTTCGAAATGGACGAGACCGCACCGGTGAAGTCCTTGCGTTTAACGGTACCGTAACCAACTACCACGACGGCGTACATTGACTTGTTATTGGCTTCCATAAGCACGTCAATGCTGCGGCGGGTACCAGCTGCCATTCCTGGTCAGCAAATCCTACGTAAGAAAATACCAGTATGTCCCTGCCGGTGGCACCAATCGAAAGGCTCCGTCTGCCGTCGATGAGACGCCGGTAGCGGAACCTTTCAATTTAATGCTCACACCAGAGAGACCGTCGCCTTTGGCATCTTTCACCGTTCCCGTGACGGTTGCCTGGGCGAAAGCACCCGGGAAAAAGCGTGGAAGTGTCAGCAGTAGCAACAACGTTCATTTCTTGACAGGCCGTAGTCCACCCGGGCTACGGAAACCATGAACTTGTTCGCTTTGGGTAGTTTTGGTTCTAGTTTTCATTCTTCAAACAGGGATTTATTTATTTTAAGCAAGTAAGTAAGAAGACTGGCGCAGTTCTCTCCCTATACCCTGCGTGAACAGGGTTTACCAGGATCTGTTGCGATAAATATTAGTATGTACCAAAACTATCTATTAAGTATTAAAATCCCTTATACTTTTATATGGATTCATAATACTTTTTTTTAATCCTATACAATTAAACCACGGTCGAATTTACGGTTACTGATATATGTTACTTCCAGGCATTTCTCAGAAAGCGTAACCTTCATGGCAAGGTCAAGGTGTGCGTCGACAATAAACGTCTGGCTCATAAGGAAATTTTATTACAGCCTAAGGCAAGAAGGAGACTACGGAATATGATGGTACTTTTCTATGATTTCACGCACCTGGTAACTGAAGTTGCGGGCGATCTCATTCCATTTTTCCGGGTCCTTGCGGCCATATTCAAAAAAGCCATGCTGGGCCTCCAATCCGGTATGGCCCTCTTTGATCATCGTAGTAAAAAAATCAGGGATATGCCGGTTTTTGGAAAGATCGGGATTCATGTCTTTCATGACGATGCCGTATACGAAGGTGCCCATCAGGTCCATATAACGGAAGTTACCGGCAAAGGGCAGGTAATAACCGGCGTCATTGCGGCAGGCGCGGTCAATGTCTTCATGCGTAACATAACCTTCCTCAACGAGGTGGAACGCCTCGCGTATCATGGCGCACAGCAGGCGGGAACGAATCCCCTGCTCACCCCGGACCAGGTAAGGATCTTTTTTCCAGGCACGTCGCGCTTCTTCCATAAAAAGTTCAACCAGCTCGCCATCGCAGGCATCATTTGCGATCACCTCCAGGAAGAACGTGGTATGTGCCGGCTCCACCCAGTTGGCACCTATGATGCGTGCGGGATTTTTTGCCGCGTGTTGAATCTCTTTTAACAGGATGCTTTCTGTGTTGATCGCGATGATCGCGTTCAGCGGCAAGGCATTTTCAATACGTGCAATGGCTGCTCTTTTTTCGCCGAGGTCTTCTCCCGTGATTACGATCGCCATAGAAAATTCTGTATGCTGGGGGAGATCAGCGGCAACGATTGCTGCAGACACATCAACCAGCTCTGCCCACCAATTGGCCACGTCTTCCGCATGAACGGAAAGTTGATCCCTCATCGCTGACGGATCTGGGGTCGCTACTACAACGCGTTGTTTGGCGAGCAACCCGTTCATAGCCAGGGAACAAGCGAGTTTGCCCTCACCTGAAATTAATACCGGGTATTGTTTTGAAAAAATATCTTTCATCGTTTACATTCAGCGGGTTAGTCCCGACCCATGAGTACTTTAAAATGGTTTATCCTCCTGTTGACATTGTCTTCATTACGTCTGCTGCCACGACAAGGGCATGATCAATCTCTGCTTCGGTGTGTACCGCGCTAATGTACCACAAACCGCGGCCGATGATACGTATACCACGGTCATGCATACGTGCAACAAATACGCCCAGCAATGCCTTGTCAAACTTCAGGGTGTCGCGGTAATCACTCACGCTCGTTTGGCTGGTAAAGCCGGTATGAAACATCGGTCCAAGTCCATGGACCAAAAATGGCAGCCCGTTCTCGTTTGCTATTTCCCGCAATCCTTCCATCATTTTGGTACCGAGTGCATACATGCGTTCGTAAGGTGCTTCCGCTTCCAGTGTATTGATGGTAGCCAGTGCAGCAGCCACGGTGGGGTTGCTGGAATTCATGGTACCCGCGTGGATCACGGTGCCATTTTCAACCAGGTGCATCCATTCCCTTTTCCCGGTGATGGCGCTGATCGGGTAACCGCTGCCCATTGCTTTGGCGAAGATGGACAAGTCTGGCGTGATGTTATATAGTTGCTGCGCGCCACCGATCGACGCACGGAAACCAGTGATTACTTCGTCAAATATGAGTGCAATGCCATATTGATCACAGATCTCACGCAACCCCTGCAGGTAACCTGCCGCAGGCACGATGCACCCGTTGTTGCACATAATCGGCTCGGTAATGATCGCGGCAATTTCTTCGTGCCGTTCCGCCACGGTTTGTTTCACCAGTGCAAGATCGTTCCAGGGAAGTATGATAAATTCTTCGCTTACCCGTGCAGGTAAACCTGCAGTCCATGGGAATACGGCAGGATGGGTGCGGCTTCCCAGCGCCTCGGGAGAAGGTGTTGAGATGCCCCAGGTTACGTTATCGAGCCAGCCGTGATAATGCCCCTCGAAACGCAGGAATTTTGGTTTGCCGGTTTTCGCGCGCGCGATGCGGAAGGCCGTTTGCACCGCCTCGGAGCCGTCGAGACAGAAACGCATCATCTCGGCAGAGGGTATCAGGCGATTCATCGTCTCCGCCAGTTCGATCTCCCGGAGATGCTGCCCCGCAAAAAGTTGTCCGTTTTGAGAATATTCATTTACGGCGCGTAACACTTCAGGGTGCGAATGACCCAGGATCAACGGTCCCTGGCTGAGGGTAAAATCGAGGTATTCATTTCCATCCACATCCCATATCCGGCTGCCATTACCGTGGGTGTAAAAAATTGCGTGCGGGTGATTGTACTTCCTGAATTCAGAAGACACCCCGCCCGCCAGTACTTTTTTTGCACGTTCCAGCAGGGAAGCTGAAGCGGCATAACGTTCATTCGCCATATTTTCGATTATAGGTATCTGTTAGGAAAGGGGTTTTAGGTTTGGAGCGGCGGACAACGTCCAGTTTTCCAGCCGGTGTCCCCAGGTTGAATATACAAGCAATATTAAATAACATGGTATCAGGATCAGCACCGCAAGCTGCGGATGAACCGGGTGATCGTCTATTACCTGGCCAAAGAGCAAGGGAAAAAGACCACCACCCACCACTGACATCAACAGCATGGCGGCGCCTGTTTTTGTAAAGCGTCCCAACTCGCGGATCGCGAGTCCCCAGATCGTTCCCCACAGCATCGCCGCACCAAAACCGGTGAGTATGAGCAGGTAAATCGACGTTACTCCACTGCTGAAATAAGAGCCGGTCGTGAAGATTAAACCGAGGATGGAACACCATAACAG
>JBBSSY010000287.1:0-5185 GCA_038241595.1 Chitinophagales bacterium
ATTTCAAAGTACAGCAATGCTTTTGCGCCGACTGATCCTACCTTTTTCATGTCCTGCATACCTGCGATACCGGTTACAATGGTGCAGAAAATAACCGGCCCGATCAGCATCTTGATCAGTTTAATAAAACCATCGCCAAGCGGTTTTAGCTGCACCGCAGTACCGGGATAAAAATGGCCAACTAAAATGCCAACAACGATGGCAACAATTACCTGGAAATAAAGGCTTGTAAGAATTTTGCTCAGCTTTGCTATCATGCGGGGAGGGTGTTGTTAAGTATGCAGCGCGCGCTGATACAATTTTGAAAGTAAGCAAATTTTGCGGTTCGCAACAAGTGATTGCAATACTTGCCTATAACGCAGGTAAAGCCAGTTCTTTGCCGCTGAGCGAGAAGTAAAGGTTTTGCAGTTGGTGTACATACCGGATATGCTCGTATCCCAACGTAATAACATCTTCTGAGATCTCTAGTGAGCCGTCTGGCTGTTTGTCGTATTCATAGGCACAAATCCGCAGGAAACCTTCGTCATGCAGGTAACATTCGATGGTAGACAGCGTAATCATGTCACTGCTGTCTGACGTACGCTCGAGTGAGCTAATGAGAAGATTCCCGCTGTCATTACCAGCAATGGTTTGCATATATTCTTCGCTTAACGAAATGTACACATACTGTTCCAGCGAGGCAGGAGGCGCCTCCGCGCCTGAAAGTGAAATGGTTTTTATTTCATTTGTCGAAAGGGCGACGACTTTAAAAATTGACTCTCCGGCCTTAAGTAAATTGTTGATTCGGAGATCATTCGGTTGTATCATGATGCAAAAGTAGCATCTGAAATCTAAACGTTCAATGATTTTCGGTGTGGAAACCTGATTGCTGCATTTAAAAGGCTGTGCAAACCAGTTTAAGTGAATGGATCAATCACCCGGAAATTAAAAGGAACAAGCGGTTCACTGGAAGTCGTATAAACAACGAAACCCTCTGTACTAGAGGGTTTCGGAAGTTGTACCGCGTACGAGAGTCGAACTCGTCATTCATCCGTGAAAGGGATGCGTCTTAACCGATTGACCAACGCGGCTTTTATTTCCCGAGTAATGATCCTTTCAAGGGATTGCAAAGATATAAGCAGGGACTATTCCTTCCAAAACTTTTTGTATTATCTTATAGCTTATTTATACCGGGAGTTTAATTTGATCGGAAGTACCCCGATCAACAATGCAATTGATGTTATGAAGAGATTAAATATGTACCCGCATCCACCTTCTACTTCAAATAAATTAGCATAAAATCTCTTCTAAATGTAACTTCGCAACCAAAATTTTCAAATCAAATTCAGTATTATGAATACAGTTAAAGTCGCAATTAATGGTTTCGGCAGAATCGGACGACTGGTTTATCGCCAGATTTACAACATGGAGGGGATAGATGTGGTGGCTATTAATGACCTGACAAGTCCAAAAGTTCTCGCTCATTTACTAAAGTATGACAGTGCGCAGGGGCGCTTTAATATAGATGTTCAGGCTACAGAAGATTCAATTGTGGTGAATGGTGACGAAGTGAAAATATATGCGCAAAAAGATCCTTCCCAAATACCATGGGGAAAACATGACGTTGATGTTGTTATTGAAAGTACCGGCTTTTTTACAGACAAGGCAAAAGCCGAGGCGCATCTTACGGCAGGTGCCAAGCGGGTGGTTATCTCCGCACCCGCAACTGGTGAACTTAAAACAATTGTATTTAATGTAAACCATGAATTATTAGATGGTTCAGAAACGATCATTTCCTGTGCGTCCTGTACAACAAACTGCCTGGCGCCAATGGCGAAGGTGCTCAATGATAAATATGGCATCGCTACTGGCTTCATGACCACCATTCACGCGTATACCAACGACCAAAACACATTGGATGCACCTCATCCAAAAGGTGATCTGAGACGTGCAAGAGCTGCCGCGGCGAACATCGTCCCAAATAGTACCGGCGCGGCAAAGGCGATTGGCCTTGTTCTTCCGGAATTAAAAGGAAAACTTGATGGAAACGCGCAGCGTGTTCCGGTTATTACGGGTTCACTTACCGAATTAACAACGATTCTCAATAAGAAAGTGACGGTTGAAGAATTAAATGCCGCGATGAAAGAAGCAAGCAATGAAAGCTTCGGTTACACAGAAGACGAAATTGTTTCTAGTGATATTATCGGCATTTCCTTCGGTTCATTGTTCGATGCAACACAGACAAAAGTATTGACAGTGGGTGATCAGCAGTTGGTCAAGACTGTTGCCTGGTATGACAATGAAATGAGTTATGCTTCGCAACTTGTTCGCACCGTGAAATTCTTTGCTGGTTTAATCAACAAATAGAAGCGCAGGTTAGCAAGAATCAAAGAACTCTCATTTGATTTCTTTGATCCTTTGTTTATCCGCCCTATGGTCTGCCTGGATTTTATTTTGTCAGGCCTTCATTATCCTAAATAAAAAGTATGAGTAAATTTAGTGAGCATAATTTTCATGGTCAAAAAGCCCTGATCCGGGTGGATTTTAATTTGCCCATGACAGAAAACAACGAGATCGCTGATGACAACCGCATGAAATCTGCCATACCGACTATTGAAAAGATCCTGAAAGACGGTGGCAGCGTGATACTCATGTCCCACATGGGGAGACCTAAGGATGGTCCGACAGACAAATTTTCGCTCAAACACATCGTATCTCATTTGAGCGAACTGCTGCAAAGACCTGTACAATTTGTACATGACTGCGTGGGGGAAGAGGCAGCCCAGGCATCGGCTTCTTTAAAGCCAGGCGAGGTGTTACTTCTTGAAAACCTGCGATTTCATAAAGAGGAAGAAAAAGGCGACGAGCAGTTTGCAGAAAAATTGAGCAAATTGGGGGATGTCTACGTAAATGATGCTTTTGGTACGGCACACCGGGCGCATGCTTCCACCACCATCATCGCGAAATATTTTGCCCCCGAAGCCAGGATGTTTGGTCTGCTGATGGAGCGGGAAATTTACAATGCCGACAAGTTGCTGGAGACAAGTGCTAAGCCCTTTACCGCAATCATCGGCGGTTCCAAAGTGTCAGATAAGATCCTGCTCCTCGAAAAATTGCTAGATAAGGCTACTGATATTATCATTGGCGGTGCCATGGCATACACATTTATGAAAGCCCAGGGAGGCAAGATTGGCGCTTCGCTGTGCGAAGACGACCGGCTGGACGCGGCCAACAAGCTTTTGAAAGATGCGGAAGCCCGGGGCGTTTCGGTGCATTTACCATCGGACTCTGTCATTGCGGACAAATTTGCTGCGAATGCAAATACGTCACATGCGCCTAGTAATAATATCCCCGATAACTGGATGGGCCTGGATATTGGGCCATATGCCTGTGAACAGTTTGAAAATGTGATCAGCAAAGCAAAAACCATTTTTTGGAATGGGCCAATGGGCGTTTTTGAGATGGAACACTTTCGTCACGGAACCATTTGTGTGGCAGAGTCGATTGCAAAGGCAACCGCTAATGGCGCGTATTCACTCATTGGTGGAGGTGATTCGGTTGCAGCCGTTATAGAGTTTGGTTTTGCCGAAAAGGTTAGCTACGTATCTACCGGCGGCGGCGCGCTTCTCGAATATTTTGAAGGAAAAGATTTGCCCGGCATCGCGGCGTTAAAATAGACTTTATTTTGGAGCGCATTTTTGTCACCGGGCCATCTCGTCCGGTGATTTTTTTGCATCCTACTTCAGGGGAGAACCGAAATAGCCATCTGGAAACTGCACCTTTTCAAGAAATAATCCTTTCGCCGGCACGTCAAAATAGGCCTTTGAGCAGTCTTTCGCCTGGATAAGATCATGAAGCTCATCCAACGATACTTTGCCACGACCAACCTGTAACATGGTTCCAGTAAGACCCCTCACCATTCCGCGAAGAAACCTGTTTGCCCTGACCTGGTAGATCAGCAGGTTATTTTCATATACCCACTTGCTGTGATCAATGGAACAAATAAAGGATTTCACCTGGGTGTTGCGCTTGGAGAAAGAGCTAAAATCTGCATAGTTTTTTAAAATGTCTGCCGCCAGGTTTAGTTGGTTTATATCAATTGTATAGGGATAAAAATAGGCCCTGTCCTGCAAGAACGCATTTTTAGAGGAATAAATATGATACGAATACCTTCGGCTAATCGCATCAAAGCGGGAATGACAAGTATCGCCTACCGGCCTGATCCCGAGGGCAACAATCGTTTTTGGCAGGATGGCATTAATTTTATACACAAACTGCGGGTGAATCTCGCCTTCGTAGTCGAAATGGAAGTAATTCTGCAAGGCATGAACGCCTGCATCTGTTCTGGACGAACCAGTAAGTTCAACTGAATCTCTTTGTAGTACCTGGAACGCTTTTTCTATTTCGCCCTGGATTGATATCGCATTCTGCTGTTTCTGAAAACCACTGTAATTGGCGCCATGATACGACACCTCCAGGAAGAAACGGCCCATAGATGATCAATTAATTTTCGAGCATTGTTTTGAATTGATTCTGATAGAGGGACGTTTCCAGCACTTCCACCAAAAGATGAAAATTGCTGGTATCAGAAACGAACGGATACGCGGCGCCGAAGAAACGCAGTTTTGATTCATCGGATGGAAACAATTCTGTAAGCGCCCGTATTTGTTTCACCGAATAACACTTGCTTTTAAAGAACTTTTTAGCGTTCAACAGTTTGTCTTCGATTGTGTCGGCCGTCAAGAGCTTCACCCTCAATTTATCTACATCATTGTCGGAAGCAAAGTTTTTACAATCAGAATTAATAATTTCAATCGTATTGGCCTTTTTGCCTGCACTGTCGGGCATCGCCAGGGAAAGTGGATTAGTCGTTGCTACCCGGGCAGCGGTATCACCTGGTAGTTGTTGCTCAACAGCCTTATCTAATGGAGGGTTCAAAGGCACAACCGCTATTGAAGGCGTTATTATCAAATCTTCCGTACCTATTGTTACTGTTATTGTGTCGGTTTTGATATTGTACTGCTCAAGGAAGGTAGCCCGGTAAACACCATTGTCAATTTTTTCATCAAGTTTTGAAATAAATGGTTTTTCCTCAGCCACTGCCGTTTCTTTATTTCCATTAACCGGTGGCGTGGGTGGCGGGGCTGTTTTAAGTACGACTTTTTCCGGTAGAGCAGTGGAACCAGTATCTGGGGAAAACTGGGGG
>JBBSSY010000288.1:0-5174 GCA_038241595.1 Chitinophagales bacterium
ACCGGTGTTCCCCGGGCCCCGGGTTCTGTCGGTGTTAAAAAAATTTTTAACCCCCGCATACATTTGGGCCCCGAAAAACCACGACGTCACTTTGGTATAAAGTCAGCTATCAGCTTTGCTATGAATATGCTTCTTTCGAATCAATATACTTTTTCAATCTTATACGCTGTGCCATTAAATTCAAAACGGTCACCTTTTGCGAGGCCCTGCATGACGGAATAAATCGGTGCGTTGGTAGAAATGCCGAAAATCACTTCCCCTTCTACTTCAACTTTTTCACTGGAGACGGCGATAAAAAATATCCGCTGGTCGGTAACCACTATCGCGCCAGGGTCTATGGTAGTATTTTTCTGTGTGGGGTCGATGGCTTTCAGGGCGCTCAATTCCAACTGGGCAAATACCAATTCTTTTTCCAGGCTGTCTAACACTTCAGCATCCCCGGCGTTGCGGTCTTCGCTTTGGCTTGATGACTGGTTTTCAATGGAAGCGTCTGCCCTTCTTTCCATTACCCGGTCGTTAAAATTATTGATCAGTTCTTCCTGTTTCTGCATACAAGCCTGCAGGATTGTTTCTTTAGAGATGTTCTTTTTCATGGTATCACTTTAATTGAAGGGGGGTAAAGATATTGTTTCTTTGTCGGCTTTCCGGTTCCGTTTCCTGGCTTCCCCAATAGTGTTATGTTAAGCATTAAATGACGCATCAGCTATCAGCTGTCAGCTAAGAATGCCTTATGCTCAACTGACATGTCATTTAGTTTGCGGATAAAAAATAAACTCTTTTTAATAAAAACAAATAATGAAAGCGATGTTTGCGCCAAACCTTAAGGTAAAGCTGTAGCTGATAGCAAGTTACCGCGACGGCGGTTGCAGGCCCTCCCCTTTTCCGAGTCCCTCCGTGAAGTCCACCACGTCGGTGATTGTCTCTGTTCCCGTCATCCAGGCCGAGGTGCGTACAGCCGGTTTGTTGCCCGATGTGCCGATCACGTAGCTATCTCACCCCTGCTGGGCTTCAACCAAATAATTTAGCGAACCGTTGCTGGATAAATTCCACAACAACCCTGCGCGGTTTGCCCACGAGACTTGTTGTCCAAGATAATTCTTCGAAGGCCACAAAGAAAACTTTCGCATAGTAGCCTTCTTTCATTGATCATGTTGTACTTTTCCTGCTCATATGAAAAAGTCCTCTCCGTTTATTTTACTGTTATTAGCCTGTCTCCCGCTCACCGCTTTCTGCCAGCAGTTCCAGGAAGTAAAAAGATACCAGCTCACCGAGGCGAGACAGGCTGTAGCCGTTGACAAATTGTTTTTTTACGTGGTTAACAACAGCACCGTTGTTAAATATGATAAAAAGTACGGGCGTGAAATTGCGAGATGGGATGGTAGCGCAGCAGGCGTCCAGCACCTGAACAGCGGCATCATCATTAAAGGGAAATTATACTGTGCCAATTCCAACTACCCGCATTCGCCGATGGCCGGTTCCATTGAAATCTTCGACCCGGTCACGATGAAACACACCGGCAACCACAGTTTTGGCATCAGCCAGGGCTCGCCCACCTGGATCGACGAATACCAGGGACACTGGTATGTTGGATTTGCAAACTATACCGGCAGGGGCTCGAGTGAAGGCCGCAACCACGAGTGGACGTCGCTGGTGAAATATACCAAAGACTGGCAGGTAGTTTCTTCCTGGATGTTCCCGGAAAATATACTGGCTCTGTTTGCCCCGAAAAGCAACTCCGGGGGTTCATTTGGAAAAAATGGACTGATTTATTGCACCGGTCACGACCGGCCGGAAATATACGTCATGCGTTTCCCCGATTTGGGCTTCACGCTTAAACATGAAAAAACCTACCCGACCGCCAGCTTCGGCCAGGGATTTGCGTTAGACAAATCAGTGAAGAATAGATTGATTGTTTATGGACTTAGTCGGGGAGATAACGCTGTAATTGTTGCTGAACTTCGGTGACGCCAAGCCAGTTAGCAGGATGCAACGGAATAAACTCCTTTGACCAATAATCGACTATTATTAGTTAAATTTGCCGTATGGAGCGTGTTATTTCCCAAAAAAGAGTGGTCCTTGTATATTGGAAAAAAAATATTTACAAGCCATTTGAAGTGTTTTCAAATCTAAAAAACTTTTGCCTCAGCTACCCGGCATTCAATTACAACACCATCAATAATTATCTCAGCAAACGCAAGGTTCACTATGAGAACGAGGAAGCGCGCATCGAACGTAAAATAATCTTTAACCGTCCCCAAAAACACCTCCAGACATCACCCGGTCGTCTCATCGAACCTGTTGTTCGAAAAGTGCCGATGAAAGATGGGGCCGATGCAGCGAACGACCTTGCTTTCTGGCAAACACAGCCTGTATTCAAAAGACTGGCGGCTGTTACTTCGATTATCTCCCAATCACTCAAAAATGGCGAACGCATGGATAAAACTTTTGTTCGCCAGAAAATGATGAGGTCGTGACATTGGCGAAAGACTTTGAGGACTTTGTGCAACTGCTCAATAAATACAAGGTAGATTATATGGTAGTGGGTGGATACGCATTGGCACTTCATGGGAAGCCGCGACATACCGGTGACCTCGATATCTGGATCAACAATTCTGAAGACAACGCAGAAAAAATGATTCACGTACTGAATGATTTTGGCATGGCCACACTTGGTTTTACAAAGAACGACTTTTTAAAAACCGGGTATGTCACACAGATCGGTTACCCGCCCCTCCGCATCGACATTCTTAATAACATTGATGGCATCGAATTTAATGTGGCCAGGGCAAACCGCCAAACGGTGAAGCTTGATGAGCTGGAGGTGTTTTTTATTGGTCTGCACGACTTTTTACGCAATAAAAAAGCGTCGGGCAGGAGCCAGGATCTGGCCGATATACAAGAGATTAAAAAGATAATTTCAAAAACACCCGGTAAGCGCAAACGTACGTAGGTCAGTCCTACTATTGTAAATGTGTTTCGGAAAGATAAAAGTACTTTTTAAGCATATGATGCTGCCAGACATCCGGATAATCCGGAGCATTGCTGAACAACCTAAAATACGCATCATCGGCGTAAAGCACAATGGTATTGCCCACTCCTATATAATACCTTGTTTTTAGCATGTTTAGCTGCACCAGATGCAAATAATGTCCGGCAATGAATTCCTGTTACAGGGCGTTCATTGCCGGAGTTAATTTGTGAGATTATTTGATGCCGGCAGGCGAACTGGCTGAATCTGCCTTCGGTGTTGCCGGCTCTGCAGGTGGCATGTTCTCCAGCCGCTGCCGGATACGGGCCACTTCCGAAGGCACGATCACCCCGGAATTGTTATTAAAATTGGCCCTGACATATGAAAGGATCAGGGCTATTTGCTCATTGCTCAAAAACGCGTTGGCGGGCATCAATTCGTTATAGCCTGTACCATTAACCGTAATGGGACCAGACAGGCCTTTCAGCACGATGGTGACCAGTTGACGCCGATCGCCTTTAACATATTCTGAATTTTCAAGTGGCGGGAAACGCGTTCCATCGCCTTTGCCATTGCCCTGGTGACAACCCGCGCAGTAAGTGGTATATAATTTTCCACCTTCAGCGAGTTTCTCTGTGAACAAATTGTCTTTAATCGCATCAGGCGTTTTAATATGTGCCGCAGTGATTTTACGTTTAGCCATACCGGCAAGTTGAGCAGTGCCAAATGTTTTCTTATCGCCTTTGTACATGATACGCCATACTTTTCCTTTTTCACTTTCAGAGATATATAAAGAACCATCAGGACCCATGGCAATTCCCATCGGGCGATACGCCGCATCACTCGTATAGACCAGCGAGCCCGGGCCGGGAAAACCATCTGCGAACACTTCCCAGTCGCCGGATGGTGCCCCATTCTTAAACGGTACAAAACCGATAAAATATCCACCTTGCGAATACGGCGTACGGATAGTAGAACCATGAAAAGCGATAAAGGCGCCATTTTTATATCGGTTAGGAAACTGGTTGCCGGTATAAAAAAATAAGTCGTTCGGAGCAAAGTGACCCGGGAAACCCATTAACGGTTGTGTAAACTTCTTGCCGTCGCCTTCTTTTTTACCATCACCACCATACTCCGGGTTGAGCAGCTTCTTTTTCTGCATGTAATCGTAATAATAATATGGCCACCCCGCATCTGTGCCCTGTTTCACTTTCAAAAATTCTTCTGCGGGTAACAGCGCACTCTGCCAGGGACTGTAGTACTCCGGCCAGGCCCTGACCAGGTCATCCCGGCCGTGCTGTACAACGTATAATGTCTTATCTGCCTTATTCCAGTCCATCGCCACCACGCTGCGGATGCCCGTTGCATACCGGATGCCGTCTTTGATCGTCTGGTTTTGGGCGGTGTCGCTGAACATCCAGATACCGGCATGCTCATCCAGTTGCGGGCAGGGCATTTGCCCTGGCGAACCCGGCTGACGTTCAGCCACCTGGCATGCATCACCCGGTGAACCAAACGGAACGAACATATGCCCCTGGTCGTCAAAAGAAAGCGGTTTTGCGATATGCGAGTACCCATGCGGGTCATTCGCGTAATCATCTTTTAACAACAGTTCAGTCTTTCCTTCCGGCACCAGTTTGCCTGGTGTGAGTTTTGTCCTGTACACTTCCCCGGCCGTCGTGAAATAAAGGTATCCTTTGTGAATGCGCATCGCGGTTCCGTAATTGCCTTCATCCGGGTAGCCGCCGAAATATTCTATGATGTCTGCTTTGCCGTCATTATTCGTATCGCGCATGGCGACACTGCCTCTTTTCAGGGAATCGGGGTTTCTTAGCTTTACATAAATGTCGCCATTTGAATTTACGGCCAGGTGTCGCGCACGGCCGAGAGAGTCTGCCACCACCACGGCGCCAAAACCGCCCGGTAAAAAAAGTCCGCCATTGTCGGGTGCAGATTTTGGTAATGGTGGGTTGAAATTATTCAGTGAAATAAAACTGCATGTGATCAGTATCGTGGCGATGCTGATCACGCGCGCCGGGACCTTCGTAATCAATTGTCTGTAAATTTTCATAATATGTAGTACCTGTAGGGACGTAACTTAAAACTTTCCTGGTTTATTCTGTGAAACTAAGCAAGATTTTTAATTAAATACCGCTTCAGAACCAGGGAATCAGCAAGAGCGGGCTGCCGGAAGAGCCTTGGTTAG
>JBBSSY010000289.1:0-5158 GCA_038241595.1 Chitinophagales bacterium
GGGTAATTGCCGGGAGCATTCACATAGATATCGCGGGAGATGTATTGTTCTTCGTGCAGTCCGTCGTTGTTCACGAGCGGCGTGGCACCGGCCGAGTAGGTGTTGTTAAAATAGAGGTTGCTGCCATCATCGCTGGCGATTTCGAAATTATAATTGCCTGCCTGCGGGATCCTGATATAGCCTTCCCAAATAATGCCGAAGTATTCATTGCTGTTGCTGACAGACAGGTCGAGGTTGGCCGAAGCGCCTGATTTGATGGGCGTCAGCGCATTGAAGTTGGGTACAGCCACCCATTGGCCTTCATAATAACGATATCTTAAAGATCCGCTGACAGGCGGTTGTGCAGTAGCGCCGGAAAATGCGTCGTTCGGAATTAACCGCCTCGAGAAGCCGGGACCGGTCCAGTAAACTTCCATCGTATGTCCGCCGCCGCGTTGAAAATAGGTAAACGCAACAGGGTATGTTCCAGCCGCGATGTTGACCGACGCCGCGGAAGATTGTTGCTCGTGCAAACCATCGTTATTTACAAGCGCCGTGGCGCCGGCTGAATAAGCCGTATTAAAATACATTTTGCTGCCGTCGTCGGAAACCACTTCGAACGTGTAAATGCCGGAAGTAGGGATCGTTATATTTCCTTCCCAGATAAAACCAAAGTATTCACCGGAGTTCCGCAGGGAAAGGTCAACGTTAGACGAAGCGCCGCTCTTCACCGGCGACAGGGCGTTAAAATCCGGCAATGCCAGCCACTCGCCTTCGAAGTACCGAAAATTCAAACCGCCCGTATTGACTGTTGGTAGAGTTCTTGTAAAAGCCTCGTCGGGCACCACCTGCCTGTTCAAGCCTGGTCCGCTCCAATATACGTTCATGGTATGTCCACCCCCGCGCTGGAAATAGGCGAATGCGACCGGGTACGCACCGGCGGCAGTTACCTTCACGGAAGCGGCCGATGACTGACGTTCATGCAAACCGTCGTTGTTAACAAGCGCTTCAGCATTGGAAGAAAAGGTTGAATTGAAATACATCTTGCTTCCGTCGTCCGATTCTACTTCGAACGTATATACGCCTGCCGCCGGAATATTAATAAATCCTTCCCATAAAAAAGCAAAATATTCTTCCCCGTTTCGCGGCGACAAGTCAATATTTGCGGACGAACCGGATTTAATGACGGCAAGCGCGTCGAAGTCGGGCAAAGAAACCCACTGCCCCTCATAATACCGGTAGTTGAGGCCACGTGTCCCTACCGGGTTTCCGGTATTGAGGTGAAAGATATTTTTTTCCACGACGCGGTTAAAAAGGACGCGGTGTCCCGCGTTGTTCAGGTGAATTCCATCCGCATTGTATTCGTTCAAGATGGTGAGGTCGGCGGTATTTACAAGTCCATCCCAGAAATTAATCGCGTAACTGCCAAATTCATTGATGATTCGCTGTTTGAGTTCAAGCATTTTCGCCCGGGTAGCCGGTGTGCGGAAAGATTCAGGGTCGTTTCGTGGCTGGGTGGTGGTGATATAACATTCTTTGCCGGCGTTGGTTGCTGCCTGCCTTATTGCTCTTAAACAACTCATCGTTTCATCGGCCGAAAATTCATCATAACCGTTTGACGGGTAGTTGACCAGCACCACATCCGGATTGCCCGCCAGCCCTTCGGTAATATTATTAAAAGGCCTGGGCGTATTGCGGCCTGGAGGAATCGGGTAGTTCAACGGCACGCCATGGTAGCAATTATCGCCACCAACGGCCCGGTTATCGATCGTAAGCTGGAGGCCATTGTCGGCATAGTATTTTTGAAGTCTGGTAATATAGCAGCTATCAACCGATGACGGTCCGAAAAAACAAGTGGAGGTGGATGAGCCGATGATCAGCAATTTCTTCTGCGCAACGGCATGGTGGGAGAATAAGAACGCTCCGTAGAGAACCAGGATGCTCCTGCCAATAAATTTTCTCATGTAATAAGGTTATTTACTGCATAATTGCAAGAACGATGCTATGATCAACAGATTTTTGGTTTCATCCGATCTTATTTCCCGAAATGGGACAGCTGGCTGACTATTATCCATGTAAAATACCAATCATTTCCCTATAATACAAGCAGTGCGGACGCACCAGGGGAGTTTCATTTCAAAAAATGCCAAAATCTTTAATCACCTTTTAGTAAATCATTAATTTCACCCGTTTGTATTTTTCAATATAACTAATTACCTTTGATTAGTTGTTTAACTAACTATATGCCAAACAACCAATTTAAAAAAGGCGAGCTGTACAGCTTTATTACAGGTAAGGCATCTACGGCCATAGCCCGCAGGCTTCAAAAAAAATTTAATACCGCAGGTTTAAACCTTACAATAGAACAGTGGAGTGTCTTATACCAGCTATGGAAACAGGACAGCATCAGCCAGCAGCAGTTGTGCAGCGCCACCTACCGCGATAAACCGAGTATTACGCGTTTACTGGATAACCTCGAAAAGCTGAAACTGGTAAAAAGAGCGGCGTCCAAAGAAGATCGGCGAATGAATATGATCCTGCTGACTCCGGAAGCGAGAGACCTGCAGGAACTGACCATGGCGCTGGCCAATGAAACCCTGAATGAAGCGCTGGCGGGTGTTCCTGCCGACCAGATCGATATCTGCAAAGGCGTGTTGCAGGTCGTATATGATAACCTGAAATAGCTCGTTTACCTATAAATATATCAAACGCATGAGTACCACCGCAGAAAACCTTACCACGATCAAGGGTGGCGAATGGCTGATAAAAGAAAGCAATGCTTTAGACACCTTCATACCGGAAGATTACAACGAAGAGCAACAGATGGTTAAAGACATGTGTTTGTCGTTCCTTGAAGGCGAGGTGCTGCCGGTGATTGAACGCATCGATAAACTGGAGCCTGGATTAATGCCGTCTTTGCTGGCCAACGCCGGCGAACAGGGACTGCTTTCGGTGGCCCTGCCGGAACAATACGGCGGACTTGGAAAAGATTTCATTACTTCAACCCTGGTCAACGAAGGCCTGGGTGGGGGCTTTTCTTTCTCCGTTGCGGTGAGTGCCCACACGGGTATTGGCACATTGCCGATTCTTTATTTTGGTACCGATGAGCAGAAAGAAAAATACATCCCGAAGTTAGGCAGTGGTAAATGGAAAGGTGCCTACGGACTGACGGAACCAAACAGCGGCAGCGATGCACTGGGCGCAAAAACAACAGCGAAATTAAGCGAGGACGGAAAATACTACTTGCTCAACGGGCAAAAATGCTGGATCACGAACGGTGGTTTCGCAGACGTGTATACCGTATTCGCAAAGATCGACGGGACGAAATTTACCGCCTTTATCATTGAACGGGGCTACGAAGGTTTTACCCAGGGACCGGAAGAACATAAAATGGGCATCAAAGGATCTTCGACGGTTCAATTATATTTCCAGGATTGCAAGGTGCCGGTTGACAATGTATTGGGTGAGATTGGGAAAGGCCATATCATCGCGTTTAACATCCTGAATATCGGGCGGCTGAAACTTTGTGCCGCTGCCATTGGCGGTGCAAAACGCGCAGCCAATGTAACGGTGCAATACGCCAACACCCGCGAACAATTTAAAACAGCCATTGCCAATTTCGGCGCGATCAAATCCATGCTTGCAGAGATCGCCATCGGCATCTGGGTTTGTGAAAGTGCCCTGTACCGCGTGGCAAAATGGATCGATAATAAAGAATCCGAGTTAATTGCTTCCGGACTTCCCTTTAACGAGGCCTTGCTCGGTGCTGCAGAAGAATATGCCATTGAATGCGCCATGCTGAAAGTGTATGGCAGCGAAGTGCTTGATTTTGTAGTTGACGCGGGCGTACAGGTACATGGGGGAAATGGTTACAGCGACGAATACATTATCTCCAAAGCGTACCGCGACAGCCGCATCAACCGAATTTATGAGGGCACCAACGAAATTAATCGCCTGCTTACCGTAGACATGATGTTAAAAAGGGCCATGAAAGGCAGGCTTAACCTGATGGGACCGGCGATGTCCGTATCTAAAGAATTGATGGGCATCCCGGATTTCGGCAGTGAAGATGAAACGCCTTTCGCCAGCGAAAGGAAAACAATCATCAACTTCAAAAAAGCCATTTTAATGGTAGCCGGGGCTGCGGTTCAAAAACTGATGGTTAAACTGGAAGAAGAGCAGGAAGTGTTGATGCATATCGCCGATATGGCCATGGAAACGTTTAATGCGGAAAGTGCACTGCTTCGTGTGATGAAACTGACCGAACTGCGGGGCGAGGCTGCATGCACTTACGAATCAGATATCATGCATACGTACCTGTACGATGTGGCCGACAGCATCAATAAACATGGTAAAGATGCCATCAATGCCTTTGCAGAAGGTGACGAACAGCGCATGATGATGCTCGGTTTGAAACGGTTTACAAAAACAGCATTATTCAATAGCAAGGAGGCAAAACGACGTATCGCCGCCAGGGTGACCGTTGACAATAAATACCCGGGGTAATAAATCGTGAGCCGGTGTTTGCTGACTATGATCAGCACCATAAAAAACTTGACATGAGAGAGGATCCGTTCCTTGTGTATCCCGGTGCCCGCACCGGATTTTATTTTAAGATCATGACGCTCAGCCGCTATTGGTTCATGCGGTCAATGATGTATTTTTATGGCTGAACCAACCGTCATGAAAGGATATCTTTTAAAGGAACAGCGGATCGTTATCGGGGATGAGATCTTCATTGAAAGCAACGCCTCCGAAAATAATTTTGCCGTGATGTTTGAAGACGATGGGGAGTCTGGTTATTTCTACGGCGCCGAAAAAGAAACAGGTACCACCGATCTGCGCATACTTGATATGCTGCATATTTATGATGTTGAAAGCATCCCCGCGGCAGAAAAAAATGCGATGTTGAATATTATATGGTCTAAAGACTGGACAAAATGCGCGCTTGTCATCGACAAATATTGCCATGCAGTCTTCGACTTTGCAGACCACGGAGCATATAACCGAAACGAATTTCCGGAACCAAATGATTTCTGGACAAAGCGTCCACGCCTGCTCACCGATGAGATGATCCTTAATTTTTTTTCGTGAAACGCCTGCCTATCATCGCGGGCCGGATGGGATACCTGCCTGGTTGGATTCCAAAGAGGTTGGTTATATTTGCCTAAACATATCA
>JBBSSY010000290.1:0-5137 GCA_038241595.1 Chitinophagales bacterium
TATTTCAATGCACTTTATTACAGTAAATTTCGTCAAAACTATTGTATTTGTTAGCTTTTCTAGTCATTCAGCAGGCCCTAGTTAAAAGTCCACCCAGGTGTTAGATCGAGGCGGCTAATTTATGTAACCGTTCACAACCCTTTCCAACTGAATACCTTTCAACCTAGCCTGTCCGGTTTCTGCATCAACCAACCCGCAACCAACGCACCAAACACATAATACCCAACTGTCATTAGTTTAGTCTTTGTCGTCCGTGTAACCGGTGCATCATTCAAACCAAGCGGTTTGGTAAGCACCAAAGCGCCAATGCCCGCAGCAGCCCCATAAACCAACGCACTGGATAAGATGTTTTTTTCTTTTCCCATGCCAATCAAACTAAAGTAAAATCCATTACTTACAATATCGGCGGCGAGTGTTGTGGCATACAATGAGTCACCGGTTGGTGGCTGCATACCCGCGCTTTTAATTGCTTTGGACAAGGCCTCTTCACCAATCATTTCAATGCGTGGTGCATCGGCATCAAATTGCCGAATGGTTTCATGTAAAATATTCAGTGAAACGGCGCCGGCAAAACCAGCCAGTAAACTTCGGCTTAATCTCATATACTGTTTTTCCTGTTGTAAATGCAAATCATGAACCAACCAATATGCCAGATACGAAAAAAGGCCGTCTTGGTAAGACGGCCTTAAAATAAATAGATGAATGAATTAATGTACTTTGTCGACGTTGTTGAATTTGTCTTCGTAGGCTTTTACTTTGTCTTTCAATCCTTTTTGGTCGTAGATGGTGATCAGCAGATCATACGCATCTTTCAGGTTCGTCTTCTCTTCCATTTTCAGTTTACCCTGGCCGCCAAGGATCTGGTCTACCTTTTCGAAATAAGGAACTGATTCGTCAAATTTCGCCATCATCTGTCCTTTTAAATCTTCCTTCATCTTTGCTTCTTCCGGTTTCAATTTACCAGTTGGAGGCAATTTTATCGCCTTTTGTTTTGCATTCAGATCGACACCCTGGTTATATAATATCTGGCCAAGCACCAGGCTTGCCGGTGCATAATCAGGTTTCAGTTCCAGCGATTTTTTTATGTTGCTTTCTGCCTTCGTAATGAGTTCCTGTGAATTTTTAGGACGGGCAGCGGTATCTGCATTGTACGCTTCCTTGTACAGTTCTATGCCGTAATTGTAGACGTACAAATAATTGGAAGGGTCAGACGCGATGATGTCCTCGTATTTGGTAAACAAGCCAGCCTTGTCCCCTTTTTCACGTGCCATGTCGAGTTCCATGCTGGCCCAGAAAGGATCTTTCGGATAGAGCGACTTCCCGGTGGCTACATACTTTTCTGCGCTCGCGACGTCTTTTTTCTGCGAGTAGTAATCAGCAAGCCATTTGTAGATCTCACCCATTCCTTCGCCGCTAACTTTAGCGTCTGCCAGTTTACCGTAATAAACCGCAGCGGAATCTTTCTGGTTTGTTTTTTCAGCGCTGATGCCTGCATACAAAATTACACTCGTGTCCAATTTAAGTGTGCTCCAACCTTTATCGCTCATGTACGTTCCAACAGCCAGGCATTTTTTAAAATTGGTAAATGCATCTGCAAAATTGTTGCTGTTGTAATAAGAGGCACCGGTTTTAAAATATCCCTGGTACACATCCATGATCGGTTTGTAGTTATCGATCGTTAATGATACGAGTTTCTTGTCATCCATCTCCGCATATTTCTGAATCGCTTCGAAAGAAACATCTTTTGCATCAGGGTATTTGGTTTTTAACGTTGAATCGTTGGCGAGCTCGCTGTAAATTTTGCCTTTGGTATACCAGGCATCCGGATCTTTGGCATTTTTTTCTACGGCAAGCGCTTTGTCTATCTCTGTTTTAGCATCTTCAACCTTTTTTGATTTAAGCAGGTCTTGGGCCTTTTTAGTGGACTGGGCAAACAACCCAAGTCCTGAGGAGATAAATAATGAAGCAATCAGTATTCTTTTCATAATTGTTTATTTATTGATTGTGTGATAATTATTCTTCAGTTACGTCTGTGGGCGACTGCGCTTCCTCATCGGGCTGATCTTCATCTTCAGACATGGGATTTTCTGGTATAATCAACTCACCCAGCGGTTTGATTCCCATTTCTATGCCATTTTCAGGAATTTCATCTACTTCGTCTAATTTTGTGATCGCGGCAATTTCATCGCCATCATCCAGGCGTATCAGTTTAACACCCTGTGTTGCTCTGCCGGCTTCGCGGATATCTGCGATCGAAGTACGGATAGTAACGCCACTTTTGCAAGTGATCATCAGGTCTTCTTTTTCTTTTACGTCCACCATGCCTACCAGCGAACCGGTCTTTTCGGTGACATTAATCGTCTTCACGCCTTTACCTCCCCGGTTGGTAATGCGATATTCGTCAACCGGTGTACGTTTTCCAAATCCTTTCTCACTCACAACCAGCACAGTACGTGATTTGTCCTCTTTTTTGACACATATCATGCCAATCACTTCATCTTTTTCATCATCAACTTCTATTCCGCCCACGCCTATGGCTCCCCGACCGGTTGAGCGCACTTTGTCTTCGTAAAACCGGATTGCACGACCGCTTTTCAGCGCCAGCATGATCTCGTTTTCACCGTCTGTGAGCTTGGCTTCCAGCAGTTCATCACCCTCCAGAATGGTAATGGCGTTGATGCCATTTTGCCGTGGCCGGCTAAAATCCGCGAGGGAGGTCTTTTTGATAATCCCTTTTTTTGTACAGAGCATGATACTGTGTGAATTGACAAAGTCTTTGTCTTCGAGGCTTTTGACATCGATGATCGCACGAACCTTGTCATCCTGCGGGATTTGAATGAGATTTTGTATCGCACGACCCTTGCTGGTTTTATCACCTTCAGGAATCTCGTACACTTTCAACCAGAAACACCTGCCCTTCTCCGTAAAGAATAACATGGTATGATGGGTGGAAGCAACAAACAAATGTTCGATCCAGTCTTCCTGGCGGGTTTTGCCACCACTTGAACCTCGACCGCCGCGACGTTGCTGCCGGAACTCAACCTGCGAAGTACGTTTGATATAACCGAGGTGTGAAATGGTGGTAACAACATTTTCATCTTCGATGAGATCGAGAATATTTACATCGTCTGCCAGTAATCGTATTTCCGATTTTCTTTCGTCGCCGAATTTTTCCTTGATCTCCAGCAGCTCATCCTGGATGATGGTAAAACGCAGGCTCTCATTGGCCAGGATTTCGCGCAAGCGGGCGATTGTTTTCATCAGTTCTGCATGTTCGTCGCGGATCTTGTCGCGTTCCATACCTGTCAGGCGCTGCAGGCGCAGTTCAAGCACGGCCTTCGCCTGGATCTCCGACATGCCGAAACTGGTCATCAATCCTTCGCGGGCAATGTCTGGCGTCGCCGAACTGCGGATAAGCGCAATCACGGCATCCAGATGATCCAGGGCGATCAGGTAACCCTCTAGTATATGCGCTTTTTTCTCCGCTTCACGCAACTCATAGGCCGTTCTGCGCGTAACGACATCATGGCGAAATGCCACGAATTCGCTGATCATATCTTTCAGGTTGAGGATCCTTGGCCGACCCTTGACCAGTGCCACGTTATTAATACCGTATGAGACCTGAAGTTCTGTGTATTTGTACAACTGGTTCACCACCACGTTGGCGACTGCATCTCTTTTTAAATCGATAACGACGCGGGTGCCTTCTTTCTGGTTTGATTCGTTGTTTACATGCGCGATGCCTTCAATGATCTTTTCATTAACCAGTTGACCAATCCGGTCGCACATCGCGTCGCGGTTCACCTGGTAAGGCGTTTCGGTGATTACAATCTGCTCACGGCCGCTGGGTTTGGTATCGATCTGCACCTTACCACGAACCACTACCCTGCCACGACCGGTATGCATCGCTGCCTTTATGCCCTCCATGCCCCAGATGATACCACCTGTCGGGAAATCCGGCGCCTTTACGTATTTGATCAGTTCATCGATTGAGATTTCGCGGTCTGCTATGTAGGCAATACAGCCGTCGACCACTTCGCTCAGGTTATGCGGCATCATGTTGGTGGCCATACCCACCGCGATTCCGCTTGAACCGTTGATCAGCAGGTTTGGCATGCGGGAAGGAAGCACCGTGGGTTCTTCCAGCGAATCATCGAAGTTAGACTGAAAATCGACAGTGTCTTTGTCGATGTCTTCCAGCATGGCTTCGGCACGACGATGAAGTCTTGCCTCGGTATATCGCATGGCGGCCGGACCGTCACCATCTTGTGAGCCATAGTTTCCCTGGCCGTCCACAAGGGTATAGCGCATGCTCCAGGCCTGCGCCATCCTTACCATCGTATCATAAATGGCTTTATCGCCATGCGGATGGTACTTACCCATTACTTCACCCACGATACGTGCAGACTTTTTATAGGGCCGGCTACTGCCGTTGCCCAGTTCGCGCATCGCGTACAATACCCGGCGATGCACCGGCTTTAACCCGTCTCGTACATCAGGCAGCGCACGACCAACGATTACCGACATCGAATAATCGATATAAGCAGTCTTCATCTGCTCTTCGATATTTATGCGTATGATCCGATTATTGTCTGCCGTCTGTTCTGGTAGCGTATTATTTTCATCCATACTTAAATCAGGCTAAAATTATGGTTAGTGACTGGTTTTTAGCAAGTCGGCAAATTTACCAATTTTACGGCTTAATAGCGCACGTAAACGCCTTGATTTCACACTGTTTTATCTACATACTGTTAATAAAGGTGGCTTTTGTCCCCTTTTATTTCCTTTGGCATAAGAGTTGGAATGAGGTAGCCACTTGCCAGGTGATTAGTCGCTTATATTATAATCCAACCCAGCATGGTATTCGGATGAACTTTTGCTGAGGCTTTAAAACAAACGTTATGAAATCATCGTGGGAACTTATTCTTGTACTGGCCGGTATCACCTGTTTACACGCTTACAAAGCAGCCAAACCGTCCGCTATTACTGGTAAAGTATCCCCTTCCGCCTCGGTAGAATCTGTGCTGGCGATTCATCAAAAAGATTCTGTAAAAATGGTCCCGGGTAATGCCGGATTTATCATGCAGGCCAAACCAGGCATTTACCGGGTCGTAGTCAATTCCCGGCTTCCTTATAA
>JBBSSY010000291.1:0-5134 GCA_038241595.1 Chitinophagales bacterium
CCGACGAAGACTGAAAACATCACTGGGTCCGAAGTTGTGATGAAAGCCTTACTCGCTGAAGGAGTGGATACCATTTTTGGTTACCCTGGTGGGGCGATCATGCCAATTTACGATGCCCTGTATGATTACCGGGAACAATTAAAACATATCCTGGTTCGCCATGAGCAGGGCGGCATTCATGCCGCACAGGGTTATGCACGCGCCTCAGGCAATGTAGGCGTCGTATTTGCCACCAGCGGACCGGGCGCTACCAACCTGGTGACCGGTTTGGCGGATGCGCAGATAGACAGCACGCCATTGGTTTGTATCACCGGCCAGGTATATGCGCACCTGCTGGGCACAGACGCTTTCCAGGAAATAGATGTAATTAATATTACTACGCCCGTTACAAAATGGAATTACCAGGTAACGGATGCGAATGAACTGCCGGTGGTTTTGGCAAAGGCATTTCACATTGCCAAAACCGGTCGCCCCGGCCCGGTGCTCATAGACATCGCCAAAAATGCACAGCTGCAAAAGATTGATTACGAAGGCTATGAAGCCTGTCATTTTATCCGCAGCTACCGGCCCAAGCCAATCGTACGGTTGAGCTATATCGAAGAAGCGGCAAAACTGATCAATGAAGCTACAAAGCCGTTTGTCATCTGGGGCCAGGGTGTTATCCTCGGCAAAGCCGAAAAGGAATTCCGGGAATTTATAGAAAAATCAGGTATTCCCTCCGCCTGGACGATCCTGGGCCTGAGTGCCATTCCATCCGACCATCCGCTCAACGTGGGTATGCTCGGTATGCATGGCAATTATGGCCCCAACGTACTGACCAATGAATGTGATGTGTTAATAGCGATCGGTATGCGCTTCGATGATCGCGTAACCGGGCGACTGGACAAATACGCCAAACAATGCAAGATCGTTCACCTGGATATTGACCCTTCCGAGATCGACAAGAATGTACAAACGACAGTACCCATATGGGGCGATTGCAAGGAAACCCTGCCGCTGCTGACCTCGATGGTGGACGCTAAGACGCACACCGAATGGCTGCAACGTTTTAATCAGTATACAAAAGAAGAAACGGATATCGTCATCCATCCTGAACTGCATCCCGGAACGGGAGAAATGACCATGGGTGAAGTAATGAACGTGCTCAACGAGCTTACCGGCGGCAATGCAATCATCGTTAGCGATGTGGGCCAGCACCAAATGGTGGCCTGCCGATACGCCAAATTCAACCAGTCAAAAAGTAACATCACCTCCGGCGGTTTGGGAACCATGGGCTTCGCGTTGCCGGCAGCCATCGGCGCAAAATTCGGCGCACCGGAACGTACCGTGGTGGCCATTATCGGCGACGGCGGTTTCCAGATGACCCTGCAGGAACTTGGCACCATTATGCAAAGTGAAGTCAATGTGAAGATTGTTATCCTTAATAACCGCTTCCTGGGTATGGTTCGCCAATGGCAGCAGTTGTTCCATGACAAAAGATATTCTTTTGTCGATATTACAAGTCCCGACTTTGTAATGGTTGCCAAAGGATATGGCATCAGCGGCCAGTCGATCTCCGAAAGAGAAGACCTGCGCGGCGCTTTACAAACCATGCTTGATCACAATGGCCCATACCTGCTGGAAGCGATGGTGGGAAAAGAAAATAACGTGTTCCCTATGGTACCGCAAGGATGCAGCGTCAGCGAGATCAGGTTAAAATAATAATTCGAATCAACAGGAATTCTTTCCTTCGTCTACAGCACTTAAAGCATATCATCATGCATAAACAGGATTTTACCATTACGGTGTACACGGAAAACCAGATCGGTTTGCTCACCCGTATTGCGACCATGTTTTCCCGCCGGAAAATCAACATTGACAGTTTGAATACCTCGCCTTCCGAGATCGAAGGCATCCACCGGTTCACCATCGTCATCGACGAAAAGGAAGAGGTGGTGCGTAAGCTCGCCCGCCAGCTGGAGAAGCAGGTAGAAGTGCTTAAAGTATATTACAATACCAATGATGAAATTGTATGGCAGGAAATGGCATTGTATAAGGTGCCTACCAACGAGATCGCGGAAAAAGTAAAAGTCGAAAGACTGCTCCGTCAGTATGGCGCCCGCGCCGTGGTGATCCGTAAAGACTATACCATCTTTGAAACCACCGGCCAGCGCGAAGAAACAGACAACCTCGTACGCGTGCTTGAACCGTACGGTTTGATTGAATTCGTTCGGACGGCCAGGGTGGCGATCATTAAATCAAGCCATGGGTTCCATGAAAAATTGAAAGAATTTGAAGAAATGGAACCCGGTACGAAGGTGATAGAAAATGAATTTCTTAATCAGCAGGACGAAGTGTTTTCAATGTAGGCAGTACACAACGGCTGCTCGATTGAGTTAATAGATAAACAATTAATAACCTGCCTTCTTGGATTAACCGCTGATTGCCGGAGCAAGAGGGCCAAAAAAACAAACATGGCAAAATTAAATTTCGGTGGTGTGGAAGAAAATGTGGTGACAAGGGACGAGTTCCCGTTGGCAAAAGCACAGGAAGTGCTGAAAGATGAGGTAGTTGCAGTCATCGGCTACGGCGTACAGGGCCCTGGCCAGGCTTTGAACCAACGCGAGAACGGCATCCACGTGATCGTGGGTCAGCGCCCGAATTCTAAATCATGGGATAAAGCGGTAAGAGACGGATTCGTACCGGGTGAATCTTTGTTCGATATCGAAGAAGCGCTACAGAAAGGAACCATTATTTGTTACCTGCTAAGCGATGCCGCACAAATACAGCTCTGGCCTACTGTTAAGAAACACCTCACGGCAGGCAAAGCTTTATATTTCTCTCACGGCTTTGGCATCACCTACCACCACCAGACGGGCATCGTACCACCAGCAGATGTGGACGTTTTCCTGGTGGCACCAAAAGGATCCGGAACGTCACTGCGCAGGATGTTCCTGCAGGGTCGTGGCCTAAACTCCAGTTATGCCATTTACCAGGATGCTACCGGCCGCGCCTTTGAAAGGGTTGTAGCACTCGGTATTGCCATCGGCTCAGGTTACCTGTTCGAAACGAATTTTCAGAAAGAAGTATATAGTGACCTTACCGGCGAACGCGGCACTTTGATGGGTGCTATCCAGGGTATCTTCGCTGCACAATTTGAAGTACTTCGCAAAAATGGCCACTCTCCGTCTGAAGCATTCAACGAAACCGTTGAAGAACTTACACAAAGCCTGATGCCACTTGTTGCTGAAAATGGTATGGACTGGATGTATGCCAACTGTTCAACCACCGCACAAAGAGGTGCCCTCGACTGGTGGAAAAAATTCCGTGACGCCACCTTACCGGTTTTCAATGACCTGTATAACAGTGTGGCAGCCGGCCACGAATCGCAACGTTCAATCGACAGCAACAGCAAAACCGACTATCGGGAGAAGTTGGAAGTAGAATTAAAAGAACTTCACGATAGTGAATTGTGGCAGGCAGGCCAGACCGTTAGAAGTCTTCGGCCTGAAAACCAGAAAACACCGGCAGAAACAGTCGTATAGCCCAAAAGGGCAGGCATCAAACATAATGCCTGCCCTTTCGTTATTATAGGGTTTTATCACTTTAACAGGAAGCAAATTACCGGGAACGGGTTTCCTGGATTGCACGACCAGGAACGGTCATTCAATCTTTGTTACACCGTTCTCTTTGTAAACGGTTGTTCGTCACCGCGCTGCTGATTTGCACCTAACGTACACATTCGACAGAAATAGATGACCATGAATTTATCAATACATCCGGGCGTAAAATTGGAATTTCATAAAGCCGCTGAAAAGTTAAAGAAAGTGGTGACCAGGACACCGTTGATGCTCAATCAAAACCTGTCAAAGAAATACCGCTGTAATGTATACCTCAAACGGGAAGATTTGCAGGTAGTGCGCTCGTACAAGATCCGCGGCGCCTACAACATGATGAGCAGCCTGCCGCAGTCGCAACTGGCCGCCGGTGTTGTGTGCGCGAGCGCAGGAAACCACGCCCAGGGTTTCGCCTACAGTTGCAAGATCCTGAATGTAAAAGGGGTGATTTTCATGCCGATCATTACGCCGAAACAAAAAGTGAATCAAACCAAGATGTTTGGTGAAGATTTTATCCAGATTGTCCTGATCGGTGACACCTTCGACGACTGCAGTGTTGCCGCGCAAAAATATACCCTCGACCACGGCATGACGTTTATCCCGCCATTCGACGATTACCGCATCATCGAAGGCCAGGGAACCGTAGGCGTGGAAATCCTTGAAGATCAGTCACAGGTCGACTTCCTCTTTGTGCCCATAGGTGGCGGCGGCCTAATCGCTGGCGTCGGAAGCTATTTTAAAACTTTTTCTCCTAACACCAAAATCATCGGGCTGGAACCACTTGGTGCGCCGTCCATGTCGAGAGCGCTGGAGGCCGGCAAACCGGTTATGCTTGAAAATATTGATCGATTTGTTGACGGTGCCGCCGTGAGGAAAGTGGGCGCGGTTACATTCGAGATTTGTCGCGAAGTGGTGGAAGAAGTATACCTGGTGCCGGAAGGCAAAGTGTGTTCCACCATTCTTAAATTATACAATGAAGATGCCATCGTGGTTGAACCAGCCGGTGCATTGAGTATCGCCGCCCTGGACCATTATGCAGACCAGATTAAAGGAAAAAATGTAGTGTGCATCGTCAGCGGCGGAAACAACGACATCGACCGCATGCAGGAAATCAAGGAGCGCTCGCTGCAGTATGAAGGACTTAAACATTATTTCCTGATTCGCTTTGCCCAGCGTCCGGGTGCGTTGCGCGAGTTCGTTAATCGCGTACTTGGACCCGAAGACGACATCACCCGTTTCGAATTCATCCAGAAACACAACAAAGAAACCGGCCCGGCACTTGTTGGCATCGAATTGAAAAGTAAAGACGCCCACAAGGCCCTCCTGGATAACCTGAATGCCTATAATTTTAATTTTACCGAGCTGAATAAAAATGACGACCTGTTCGGTTACCTGGTGTAACCATGAAGAACGATAGGGCAATCACCTTTTATTGCGCATTTCACCCGGCTTATGATGCTGATAGAAGGGCACATCACCCCGAAGTCTTTACAGAAGCGTCAAAGCTAACTTTTAACACCTTACCTACCAACTGTTTA
>JBBSSY010000292.1:0-5121 GCA_038241595.1 Chitinophagales bacterium
ATGCCTCGCCACCTCCGCCGTCAAAATTGCATCATATATTCTTTCGCTTTTACCCGGGTTGTATTAACGCCTACCAACAAACGAAATTTCCCCGCGGCAGGCTGTTGGGATTTGAAGGCACCTGCCAAACCAAGAAACAAAGAAATACCCGGGAAATACCGCATAAGAGATATCAGCGCTTACTGATTTTATATGAAGCCCGAATATCCCATCAGGTTGCCAGCGGCGGACCAGATGGAATGTTGATTATTTCGTGAATCTTTTTTGGCGTCACCTTCTTGCCGGCAAATGTCGCGGTACGGTATTCACCCATGTAGATATTGCCCGAAAAAGTATCACCGGAAAAGGTACCCGAAAATATAAAAGTGATGTGGTCACCCGGGTACCGGTCGGTGCTGCGCAATTTTACAAAATCGCCTTCGATGGTTCCACCGACCATACGCGTGGAATACTCTCCCTGGTGTGATCCCTGGATCCAGTTGCCGTCCTGTTCCAGCATCAGGCTTTGCTTGCTGGTACTGCTGAAAAATGAAATGATAAGGTCCCAGCGCCCGCTCATGTTCCCGCTTGGCGCCTTCATGGTGGTAGAAGGGGCCGTTCTTTTCTGCGAGAGGATCGCGTTGATCCGATCGGCAACGATAGCGTCTTCGCCAGGCTGCATCTGCCCGGCTGTAATCGTTAAGGATGTAGTGCCCGTTTCCAAACCACGTGCACCGCCGCTGCCGAGTGCAATCCTGGGTTTTGTTCTGCCAAGCTCTTCCGCAATCGCTTCGCCGGTAATATTAAGCGCGGCACTGTCCCAGCTGATGATGAGTTCCGGGCTATGGTTAGACAGCTCTTTGGGTTCATTCACCGCTGTTTTTACACCATTTATTTTTGAAACTTTGGCCGAAATATTTGCCAGCCAGCCGAGCCATTGTTTCCAGACTGCCTGGTGGTCCATGGTGACCCAGGTCTGCACGGCCGCGAGCATACCAATCATTTCTTCGCGGCCCACTTTGTTGTCCCGTCCAGGTCCATGATGCGGCGAACTTGCCTGCCAGGCCGACATCAGGATATCTTTATTGCCAATCAACAGCCCGGCGCACTGCGGGCCGCACAGTGCTTTGCCACCGCTATAGGCTACGATTGTGGCACCACGTTTAAGATGAATATTTGGAACGGTCAGGTCTTCTGCGGCCGCATCCACCAGGATGGGAATGTTCTTCGGCCTGGTTACTTTAACCATTTCTTCCAGGGTGATCGGGCCAGAGTCTTCAGAGGTACAATAGACCATCGCCGTTCGTGCACTCATCGCGTTGGTAAACTCCGCCATTGTCTCCACCGTTATCACTTTTACCCCGATGTTGCGGATCGCATGGTCATAGACGTTACGCGAGTTACGCGGGATAATCACTTCGGTTTTATCGAAACCCGTCAGGTCCGGGATACGAATCAGTTTCTCCGGGTTGCCGCCGGTGACGCAGGCGGCAGTAACATGTTTCAAGCCCGCGGCGCAACCGGCTGAAACCATGCCCCAGGGCGCCTGCGTAAGATTCGCCAGCTGCTGGCCGAGGCCGTCGGCGAGTTCGTCGTATTGCACAAAGGATGTGGAAGCCGCTTCCATAGCTGCACGCACCGACACCCTTTCGAGCGAGCCACCGATGATGGTAAACGTGCCGCGGCAGTTGATCAGCGGCTCCACCCCGATCGTGCGGAAAATATTGGTGCCATCTGCAAAATTGAGCGGATTGATCGCTACGCCTGTCGGATTTGGCAATGGCGCTGCGGAGGCGGTCGAAGGAATGGCATTTGCCATGATGCCCCCGGCGAGCGGGAGAAAGGGCAAGCCTTTAATAATATCTCTGCGTTTCATCGTATAAGAGGGTTTTACTTGTATGAAGGTAACGGGTGATTTTCATTGATTGATTTTTAGTTCCGGTTGTCTGGCAATTGTTTTAAAATATGCGAACTTCCCCGCCAGGTGACCACGGCAGGTTCTTTAACATTCAGGCTGTCTTCGCGGGACCCCAGTCGGTATTCGAACCGTTTGACTGCATCCTGGGCCGCCCATTTTCACTTTCCCGCCGTGTCCCCCTGTCCAGTTCGTCAACATCCAGGCTGTCTGCGCGGGATCCCGCCGGTACAAACCTCGATTGTTTGATGGAAGATTTGAAGATGTTGCGTAATCTTTTCGCGGCCTAACCCCCAATCCCTTTCATTGGGGTTAACAGTAAAACCATCTGCTAAAAACCGGAAATTACGATTTTGCATTTCCGCAGATTATAACAGGCTAATTTCATTTTAACGTGATGTTTGGAGTATAGCGGCATGTTAAACCGCACATCGGTACGCCTGCTTAGGCATGCGTATAAGAAGATAATAATACACAGTATTCTGTGTATGTTGCAGCGACAATTTGTACGGTACTGAATCGTCTAATTTAAAATTAAGAGATGAATAAATTAAATGCTGTTTTTATCATAAGTCTTTGCCTTTTGCTAAATTCATCGTGCGGACAAACAACAAATATGAAAAGTAAAAATAAAAGTGAGGAGCATCCGTACACAAACGAGCTTATTCACGAAAGCAGCCCTTACTTATTGCAGCATGCGCACAACCCGGTAAATTGGTATCCCTGGGGCGAGAAAGCACTGAAAAAAGCAGAGGATGAAAACAAAATGATTATCATCAGCATTGGTTATGCTGCCTGTCATTGGTGCCATGTAATGGAAAAGGAAACCTATGAAGACACGGCTGTTGCCCGTATCATGAATGAATTTTTTATCAGCATAAAAGTAGACAGGGAAGAACGACCGGATGTTGACCAGGTTTATATGAATGCCGCACAATTAATTAGCGGAAGCGGTGGCTGGCCGTTGAATGCATTCGCCATGCCTGATGGTAAACCTTTTTATGCAGGCACTTATTTTCCTAACAAAGACTGGAAGGAAATGCTGAAATATTTTATTGACTTATACCAGAAGAATCCTACGGCACTTAGTGAGCAGGCGGCAAAAGTTACACAAGGTATCCACTCCATTGAGAATGTGCCTTTGAATAAAACAACAGCCTCATTTACTATTAATAACCTGGATGCTAATTTTAAAAACATCCAACCGAATATAGATTATCAAAAGGGAGGCGAAAAGAGAGCGCCTAAATTTCCCATGCCGGCAGTTTGGGAATACCTGCTTTATTATCATTATCTCAGTAAGAATGAAAAAGCGTTAGGTGCGGTAACAACTACTTTAAACAACATGGCAATGGGCGGCATTTACGACCACGTTGGTGGCGGGTTTGCCCGGTACTCAACGGATGCTGACTGGCATGTACCTCACTTTGAAAAGATGCTGTATGATAATGCGCAACTGGTAAGCTTATATGCGCATGCATACCAGGTAACAAAAGACCCTTTGTATAAAAAAGTAGTGTATGAAACGCTTGGTTTTATTGAAACGGAAATGACTTCTCCCGAAGGTGCTTTTTATTCATCGCTGGATGCAGACAGCGAAGGTGAGGAAGGGAAATATTATGTGTGGACAAAAGCAGAAATTGAAAAGGCGCTTGGTAAAGAAGCTGCACTTTTTAACGACTACTACAATGTAACGATAGGTGGAAATTGGGAGAGGGGTAAAAATATCTTATTCCGAAATACGTTAGATGAAGCCATAGCCGCAAAATATAAGGTAACCAAAGAGCAGCTAAAAGAGAAAATTGATGCAGACAAAGTAACACTTTCAAGTGTACGTAGTAGACGTGTCAGACCTAACCTTGATGATAAAATATTAACAGCATGGAATGCTTTGATGCTGAAAGGTTATGTAGATGCATACCGAACATTTGGAGAAGAAAGGTTCTTAAAAGCAGCGCTTAGAAATGCAGCTTTTTTATGGGTCAAAGCCATCAGTACTAATAATGAAATTACCCGTAATTACAAAAACGGAAACGCTTCCATAGCAGGATTCCTGGATGATTATGCCTTTACCATTTCTGCCTATATAGATTTGTATCAGGCAACCTTTGATGAAAAATGGCTATACAAAGCCAAAGAGCTTGCAGCTTATACACAAGCAAATTTTTTTGACGACACATCCGGTATGTTTTATTACACACATAATCAACATTCAAACCTGATAGCCCGTAAAATGGAAATAGCCGACAATGTTATCCCTTCCTCCAATTCTGAACTGGCAAAGAATCTGTTTTACTTAGGACATGTCTTTAGTAATGAAGCGCAAATTAAAACAGCAGAACAAATGCTGTTAAATGTTCAGAAAGACGTGCAGCAGAACATTTATTTTTATCCGAATTGGGGCATACTCGAAGCTGGTTTTGTAAGCGGTCTTTATGAAGTGGCAATAGTTGGAAAGGATGATATGCAGAAACGCCAAATGATAGATGAACACTATCTTCCTAACATGCTGCTTTTGGGAGGTAAAGAAAAAGTAACTTTAGAATTACTGGAAAATAAATTAGTGGAAGGTCAAACTACTATTTATGTATGCCAGGATAAAGTATGCAAACGTCCTGTTACGGACGTAAAGGACGCCGTATCGCAAATCAGAGCAGAAAAATAAGTTGTCTGCCTGAACCGAAGATTTATCGGATTGAACGTAGTAATTATTTTATTTCACAAATATGATCACCGCCCAGAATTTCTCCAACGTTTATAAGTACCTTGTCGAAAATTGAATGAATGAAATTGCCGGTTGTTGAAGATGAGCTAGGCCTGCAACCTAGCATACAGAAGTTTTTAGGCAGGAGAATTCCTGTGTGATGGACCAGACACTTTTAGGGAAGCAGAATATGAATCGAATGCGTACGCCGCCTCTTCATACAAGCAAGTAGGCAACTCATCGCAATTACTCTTTTCATCCTAAAACAGTTATTATGAAAAAGTTTATTATTTATTCCGTGGTACTTTCATTTGGTATTCTTTCATCGTGTGATGACAAAAAGCTTTCTGCTTCTCAGGTGCCCCAACCTGCATGAATGCCTTTACAGCTAAATATCCCGGAGCAACTGACGTAGAATGGAAAACAGAAAAAGAAGATGGCAAAACGATTTAAGAAGCAGCATTTAAATTCAATGACAAAAAAATCGAAGCAGAGTTTGATGCTAACGGAACTTTTATTACTG
>JBBSSY010000293.1:0-5110 GCA_038241595.1 Chitinophagales bacterium
ACGTCTTATCCTTTAATATAAATTTTCGGGTCTGAAGCACTCATATTGAATTCAATAACCTGCTTTACAAAGAACCAAGGAAGCGCATATGAACATATCTGAACTCAGTTTGCGAAGACCGGTTTTAGCCGTCGTCTTAAATGTTGTCATCATCGTTTTTGGTATAATAGGTTTTAATTTCCTCGGTATCCGCGATTATCCCGCCATCGATCCCCCTAACGTCAGTGTGCGTACCAGTTACTCAGGCGCCAACGCAGATATTATCGAATCCCAGATCACGGAACCACTCGAGAAATCGATCAACGGCATCGCCGGCATTAAAAACATCACTTCTTCCAGCAGCCAGGGTTCCAGCAATATAAACGTAGAGTTCGACCTCGGCATCGACCTTGAAGCTGCCGCCAATGATGTGCGGGACAAGGTTTCGCAGGCCAGCCGGTCTCTGCCGGATGATCTTGACTCACCGCCTGTCATTTCGAAAGCAGATGCCAGCTCCGATGCGATTATTTCCATGACGGTACAAAGCAATACCCGCAATCAACTGGAGATCAGTGAATACGCAAACAATGTATTGGTGGAACGGTTGCAGACCATTCCCGGTGTCAGCAGTATCCAGATCTGGGGTGAAAAGAGATATGCCATGCGCATCCTTTTCGACCCCATCAAGCTTAGCGCCTATGGCTTAACGGCAGCTGACGTGCAGGCTGCACTGAAGCGTGAAAACGTAGAGTTGCCTTCGGGTAAAATTACCGGCAATGCCACCGAACTATCCGTACGCACATTCGGCCGTCTGAACACCGAAGACGAGTTCAACAACATTATTCTCCGAAATGTTAATGGTGCAGACATCCTTCTGAAAAACGTTGGTGAAGCGGTACTCGGCCCTGAAAACGAAGAAACGGTGTTGAAAGAAAGCGGGATCCCGATGATCGGGCTTGCGATTGTACCCCAGCCGGGTACCAATTATGTAGCCATCTCCAAAGAGTTTTATAAAAGGATGGACGAGATCAAAGCCGAGGTACCCAGAGACATTAAACTGGATATTGCGCTTGACCAGACCCGTTTTATAAAAAATTCCATCTCAGAGGTCGAAGAAACGCTCCTGATCGCGTTCGTACTGGTCGTGATTATCATCTACCTCTTTTTTCGCGATGTACTGATCGCACTGCGTCCGCTGATCGATATCCCGGTATCGTTGATAGGCGCGTTTTTTATCATGTACCTCTGCGGGTTTACCATCAACGTATTGACTTTGCTGGCCATTGTATTGGCCACGGGCCTGGTGGTAGACGACGGGATCGTGGTTACCGAAAATATCTATAAGAAGATCGAACAGGGAATGGATAAATGGCAGGCCGCCAAGGAGGGATCCAAGGAAATTTATTTCGCCGTTATCTCTACGTCCATTACGCTATCGGTTGTATTTCTCCCCATCATATTTTTGCAGGGATTCGTAGGCAGGCTTTTCCGTGAGTTTGGAATCGTTGTGGCAGGGGCGGTGCTTATTTCCGCCTTTGTGTCGCTTACGCTGACACCCGTACTGAATGTAAAGCTCACCAGGAAAGTGCATAAAAATTCCTGGTTTTATGAAAAAACAGAACCTTTTTTCAAAGGCATGGAAGATGGTTATGAAAAGTGGCTAAAAGGTTTTATGAAAGTGCGCTGGGTTGGTTTCGTGATCATCGCGCTTTGTGGGGGCATCATCGTATGGATAGGGAGCCAATTGCAGTCTGAACTGGCTCCTATGGAAGATCGTAGCCAGTTCCGGCTGCAGGTGACGGCACCTGAAGGAACATCATTCGACTATATGGATAAATATATCGACCAGCTGTCTAATTTCATCATGGATTCTGTACCTGAAAAACGCATCGTACTCAGCCTGACAGCCTCCAGTTATAGCTCCGGTTCGGTGAATAGCGGATTTGTCAGGGTCTCTTTAAATGACCCCGGCGAACGGGAACGGTCTCAACAGCAAATCGTGGATGCGGTTAACAAGGATATCGGCAAATATAATGAGGGCCGCGCGTTCGTAATCCAGGAGCAAACCATATCAGTCAGTCGACGGGGAGGACAGCCGGTTCAGTTCGTCATTCAAAACAATAATTTTGAAAAGTTGCGGGAAGCGCTTCCAAAATTACTCGAGGCCGCCAACAACGACTCGATTTTGCAGGGTGTGGATGTCGATTTAAAATTTAATAAACCGGAACTGCGTGTACAGATCGACCGGCTGAAAGCCAGCCAGTTGGGCATCAGCGTACAGGACATTTCACAAACACTGCAACTGGCACTCAGCAACCAGCGGCTGGGATATTTCACCAAAGACGGTAAACAGTACCAGGTTCTTGGGCAGGTGGCGCGAAGCGACCGCGACGACCCGACCGATCTTAAGGGCATCTATGTTCGAAATGCAGCCGGCATCTCGATCTCACTGGATAACCTGGTGAGTTTTGAAGAAGCCAATACGCCGCCAACGATCTACCATTTTAACAGGTATAAATCAGCAACGATCTCTGCCGGGGTATCCCCCGGCCACACCATCGGCGACGGTGTTAAGGAAATGCAGAAAATTGCCGCGAAAACGCTGGACCCCACTTTCACTACGTCGTTGTCAGGGTCCTCCCGGGATTACGCAGAAAGCTCCAGCAATACCAGTTTCGCGCTGATGCTGGCGCTGGCACTGATATTCCTGATCCTCGCCGCGCAGTTCGAAAGTTTTATCGATCCATTCATCATCATGTTTACCGTGCCACTGGCCATCGCCGGCGGGCTAATCGCCCTGTGGCTTTTCGGCCAGACGCTGAATATCTTTTCACAAATCGGGATGATCATGCTCATCGGGCTGGTTACCAAAAACGGTATCCTGATCGTGGAATTCGCCAACCAGCAGCGACTGGAAGGCATGAACAAAGTGGAAGCGGCAGTATTCGCGGCAAAAGCGCGTTTACGCCCTATTTTGATGACCAGTCTTGCAATGTCTTTGGGTGCATTGCCGTTGGCGTTATCTTTGGGCGCTGCATCTACCAGCCGGATGCCCCTGGGGATCGTAATTGTTGGCGGGATCCTTTTTTCCCTGATCCTAACGTTGTTCGTCATCCCTGCCATGTATTCATTCCTGTCTTCTACCAAAAAGAAAAGCAAGCTGGATGAAACGGTAACCGTTAAAGTAGATGCGTAAAATATAAATGCATGAGATTTTTTTCTAAAAGCTTTTTTGTATTGCTGTTGTTTTGGGGCACGGCGGGGTGGACCCAGGATTTGTTAAGGGTGGAAGATGCAATCTCCGCAGCGCTAAAAAACAACTTTGACATACAGACGGTGCGCCTCGACTCAACAGCATACGCCATTGACAATGCATATGCCCTGTATGCATTTTTGCCAGCGCTTTCCGGTAGCGGCACCAAAGTCTTTAATACGAACAACCAGCGGCAAAAACTATCCGATGGCAGCCTGCGTAACCGCGATGGCATTTTGTCAAACAATTTTGCCGCCTCCGTTAATCTAAACTGGCGGCTTTTCGACGGGTTGCGGATGTTTGCTACAAAAGACAAACTTGCTTCCTTTGAAAAACTTGGCGAATTGCAGGTAAAGAACCAGGTGGTGACCTCTGTTGCCGCCGTAATTAATAATTACTACAATGTGGTGAGGCAGAAGCAGCAGCTAAAAGCCATTGAGGAGCAGATTTCCATTAATGATGAGCGCGTAAAACTGGCTGAAAAGAAGTTCAGTGTCGGGCTGGGAGCAAAACCGGAATTGCTGCAGGCAAAAGTTGACCTCAACGCACAAAAGGCCGCACAATTGACGCAGCAAACATTGATTGCACAATTGAAAGAACAGCTAAACCAGCTTATTGGCCTCGCCATCACCAAATCTTACGAAGTAGACGACAGCATTCCCTTTAACGACCGGCTACAACTCGGTAATATCCGCAACGACGTAGAAACCACGAATCCAACCCTGCAAGTCGCGAGGCAGAATATTGATATATCCCGCCTCATCTTAAAGGAAAACCGCGCCGACCTGCTGCCGGTGGTCGAGTTTAATTCGGCCTTTAATTTTACACGCACGAACAACGCCGCAGTCATCAATAATTTTACCCCGTTGTTTAACCAGAACAGAGGACTAAACTATGGGCTTCGCGTGGATATCCCCATTTTTAACGCTTTCAATACCCGGCGCAATATCCGGCAATCGCAATTGGGCATCCGCATCCAACAGGTGAACTACGCCAACCAATTGTCGCAAATCGATGTTGGCATCAACAACGCCTTTAAAGATTACGAGTTGTATAAAAAACTCCTGGTGCTTGAAGAACAGAACATCCTGCTGGCTAAGGAAAATGTAACCATAGCGCTCGAACGATTCCGGCTCGGTGTTTCTACCAACCTCGAACTGCGGGAAGCCCAGATCAGCCTGGAACAAGGATATGACCGTCTGATCGCGGCCAGGTACAATGCTAAAGTCGCAGAGACACAGCTGCTGCGGTTGCAGGGAAATATTGTAAAATGACGAACAATAGCCGGTTTAACAGAATATCCCAATGACCACCTTATATTGCAAACAATTTCAGCAATCTTTCAATAATGTCAATACCTGTTTTGGTTGGAATACTCATGGGAAGTGACAGTGATCTGCCGGTCATGGAACCTGCGGCAAATATACTGCGACAATTAGGGGTAGGCTTTGAACTTACCGTGGTATCTGCGCATCGCACCCCGATGCGTATGATCGACTATGCCACAACGGCGAAGGCGCGTGGCCTGGTAGTAATCATTGCGGGCGCCGGCGGAGCCGCTCACCTGCCCGGCATGGTCGCATCCATCACGAGCCTGCCGGTAATCGGCGTACCAATAAAATCATCCAACTCAATCGATGGCTGGGATTCAATTTTATCGATCCTCCAGATGCCAAACGGCATACCGGTTGCCACGGTAGCCTTAAATGCGGCTAAAAATGCCGGCCTGTTGGCGGCGAGTATCATCGGTGCGTTCAACGAAGAAATCGGAAAAAAGGTCATCGATTATAAACAAACACTTGAATCAGAAGTACTGGAAAAAGTTAAACGATTGAAAAACGAAGGCTGGGAAAATAATTTTGATACCTGAAATGAACT
>JBBSSY010000294.1:0-5103 GCA_038241595.1 Chitinophagales bacterium
AAAAATTGCCCCTGTAGGTCGCCGTGGCCAGTAAGGCCCTCGGTATCTCGGCCACTCACTTCGTAGTAACGGCTAACCGTCAACTTATTGTCAGGCAGATGGTATATAAGCCAGTGCGCCGGGGCAAGCGATTGGATGCCTTTATAAAACGTCGCAACTTTGTCTGTCGGGTTTTGAACGTGACCGAGCGTGATAAAATTGAGCATCATGGTGAGATCGACGTCCCGCGGTACGCCTGCCTGCCAGAGTGCTTTCATTTCAGAAGCAAAAATAAGCGTATCAGCACCATCCGGCAGGGTGTAGTAAAACGGCTTTTCACCAAACCGGTCACGTGCTGCAAAAAGTTCTCTTAATGCGTCATCCCAGATGGCGAAGGCAAACATACCGTCAAAATATTGCAAACACGACCGGCCGTAGCAGGCATACGCGGCAAGAATCACCTCAGTATCTGACCGTGATGTGAATTGAAACCCCTTTTTTTCCAGATCCCGTTTCAGTTCCACGTAATTATAAATCTCGCCGTTGAAAACGATGGTATACCGATCGAGGTAGTGCATCGGCTGGTTACCCAGTGGGGAAAGATCGATGACAGCCAGCCTGCGGTGCCCGAAGCCGACCGTATTGACCGGGTTGATCCAGAATGCTTCTCCGTCAGGACCACGGTGATCAATGGCATCCGTCATCTTTTTAAGCAGAGCCAGGTGCACGTTTGCGGACTCAGTAGATATTATTCCGGCGATACCGCACATAATAAATCGTTGAAGGGCGGGCTCCGGCCACTATAATTTTTTCGATGTTTTTACGGAGGTTTTGGCAGCCATCTTCACCGGTACCGTAAACGGGATATTCACCATAGTATTTTCCCAGGCGGCGACCAAATCAAAGCCCGTTGCAGACTTGTTAAAGTACAATGAAAACGCCTCTACGGCTTCCGACAGTTTTTGAACCGGCACATCTATCCGTGCGAGATCATGTTTGGCATCGTATATAAAGCTTCCCCAGGTATCCACTTCCTTATTAATAATAATCGTCCATTTATCAACGCTGGGGATGCAACACAGGGTGTAACGCCCTTTTGGTACTGGCTTGCCTCCCAACGATACATTCTTAAAAAACTCGATTTCGGTTGCCTCGTTCGCGCCAAGTCGCCATATTTTTCCGTATTCAACCAGTTCACCAAATACGTCTCTCCCGTTTCGCAGCGGCCTGCTGTAAATTACGCGGGCCAACGGTGGTTCCGTCGCCTTGTCCTGGATCTTTAAAATCGGGTACGTGGCGGGATAGTAACTCATGTCCATGATGGACTGATCCAGCGGTGGAATTTTACTTTGTGAATAAGTGCCGTATCCACCACCAATGACTAAGATAAGAATTGCAAGACATCGCTTCATGTTTTCAATTAAATATGCAAATATAATAGTTGTTATTCTTTCTGTAGTTCCTGCAAACGATGGAGGGCGAACTCCCTGAGCGCCGGAAAAAAGTGCTGATAGTAATTTTTAAGTGCATCATAGTGATCGGTAAAAATAACAAACGCCGGATTGGCATCCGTCATATATTTCGAACGGCGCACCATACCGCTAAAACTTCGCAGCATTCCATCCCGTTCGCTGTAACCAAAGAGCCAGTTCTGCCTTTGCATATACGGCAGCATCCCCCGGAAGTTGTCCGGCAGCGTTTGTTGATACTTGTTAAGGGTTTTATAGGTTTGTGCTGCAAAATCGGTCAGGGCACTGAGATCGGCAAATTGCAGCGGATCCGTTGCCAGGAAATGATCGTATACAATGTCAATAAAAGCCGCGGCATACAAGCGGTATGCGGGCCTGAAAAGTTGTTTGGCTTCAATGGAAACCGGGTGCTGGTCGGTGAAGTCATCGATTGCCCGATGCAGTTTAATGCCCCGTTGAATACCTGTAGCGTAGTCATACTGCCGTTTTCCTTTTACAAAATCGCTGATCATGTTCCCAACCAGTATTTCAGGCTCGCCAAAAGACAAATAAGCATGGGCCAGGAAATTCATTTCGTTAATTTAAAAGGAAATACAACGAGCGATTGATCAGAGACGACTACTTGCCCTTTTCTTTCAAATATAACGCTATAAAAACAAACCCGTCTTCCCGCGCAGGCAGCCGATCTATAATAAAGGTTAATATTTGAACGCCCTTTTTTGACGCCTTGCAGCGCCGGATGTTTAAGAAACACTTAAAGTTCTGGCTTTTATACCTGGTAAGATAGCGGCCAATGCATCCATAAAAACCTTTATTTTTGCCGAAATTCACCTTGCTATCATCTCAAAATATCTACCATGACAAAAGGCCCAGTTTCACAATTTATCGAGCACCATTATCGGCACTTTAATGCCGCCGCGCTGGTTGATGCCGCGAAAGGATATGAGAAACATTTACTGGAAGGTGGCAAGATGATGATCACGGTGGCAGGCGCCATGAGTACCGGTGAACTGGGTGTATCACTGGCAGAAATCATCCGGCAGGGCAAAGTGGATATCATCAGTTGTACCGGGGCCAACCTGGAAGAAGATATCATGAACCTGGTTGCTCATTCTCATTATAAAAGAATTCCTGACTACCGGGATCTCACACCGCAGCAGGAATGGGAACTGCTGGAGCAGGGCCTCAACCGCGTAACAGATACATGCATCCCCGAAGAAGAAGCGTTTCGACGCATCCAGAAACACATCGTAAAGATTTGGAAAGATGCGGAGGCTGCCGGCGAACGATACTTTCCACACGAGTATATGTATAAATTACTGCTGAGTGGGGTGATGCAGGAAGATTATGAAATAGATCCCAAGAACAGCTGGATGATTGCCGCAGCAGAAAGAAACCTGCCAATTGTTGTTCCGGGCTGGGAGGACAGCACCATGGGCAATATCTTCTCCTCCTATGTGATCAAGGGTGAATTAAAGGCAAGTACCATGAAAAGCGGCATCGAATACATGGTCTGGCTGAGTGAGTGGTACCGAAACAATTCTGCGGGCAAAGGAATTGGTTTCTTCCAGATTGGCGGCGGAATTGCCGGTGACTTTCCGATTTGCGTGGTACCAATGATGTACCAGGATCTCGAATGGCATGATGTCCCTTTCTGGAGTTATTTCTGCCAGATCAGTGACTCCACCACATCATATGGGTCGTATTCCGGGGCCGTACCAAATGAAAAAATCACCTGGGGTAAACTGGACATTAACACGCCAAAGTATATCGTCGAAAGCGACGCCACCATCGTGGTGCCGCTGATTTTTGCGTACTTGCTGGGATGGTAGTTGAGGCTAGAGGTGGGTTCTACAAAGGAATGTCCCTTTTTAGCATGTCATCCCTGTTCGCCATTTCCCACGCGATCATGAAGATAAATCGCACCCTCTTTTCCATCAGTTTGAAGTTGATTTTGTCAACGGTGTCTGTAGGCTGGTGATAATCAGCATGGGTGCCATTGAAATAAAAAATAACGGGCACCCCCTTGCGGGCAAAATTATAATGGTCACTGCGGTAGTAAATACGCTCCGGGTCTTTAGGATCATTGTATTTATAGTCGAGCTCCAGGTGTGCGTATTTATTATTGACCGATTCACTGATGCGCTTCAGTTCAGAACTTAACTTGTCATCACCAATCACATAAATATAGTTCTGAGAATCTCCATGTACGCGCTTAGGGTCTATCCGCCCTACCATATCAGTGTTCAGATCGACCGACGTTTTTTCCAACGGAAAAATCGGATGATCAGAATAATACTCCGAACCCCAAAGGCCTTTTTCTTCCCCGGAAACTGTCATGAAAACAATCGAACGGCGTGGCCTTGCGCCGTTGGCGGCAGCATTGGCAAATGCTTTGGCCATTTCAATCACCGATACGGTACCACTGCCATCATCATCGGCCCCGTAGTAAATCACATTATCCCGTATGCCGAGGTGATCATAATGCGCGGTGAGAAACACATATTCATCCTTTTTGTCGGTGCCTTCAATAACCCCCAGCACATTGCTGCTGTTGCCCTTTACATAGGTTGACTTTGAATAGTCAAATTCTGAAGACACTATTAATGCCGGATGTTCGATACCGGAAAATGGCTGTGAACGGCTAAGTACGGCTAAAAGACTATCTGCCGACTGCGGGAAAATCTCCCTGAAAACTGCCCGTGAAATATTGGCCGCATTGATTGGAAGTACCTGCCGGTCGGCACTTTGAAGATACATCCCGGTTTTAGAGCCGTTTGCGGCGACGCCGGGATCAATGGACAGTAAGCGCGGTGAAACCACCAGGATACCAACAGCACCCTTTGCAAGGGCCACCGCTTTTTTCTTGTTAAGCGTAGACCAGATCGTGCCGCGATTGGTACCAGACATGATAAATGAATCTCCCTCGAGTGGCTCTCCCAACGCCAATACTACAATGGCTCCTTTAACATTGACCTCAGCGTAGTCATCGTACAATGAATCGCTGATGCCATAGCCTGCAAAAACAATTGACGATCCCTTCACCCGGCTATTTGAATTCGCACTGGCAGACATCATATAATCTTTTCCATAAGCGTAGGTCCGGTCGCCGATACGTAACCCGCTGCTCAGCATGCTGTCTTCGTACAACGGAAATACCTGTTGGTAAGATCCCTGATTTCCCGCTTTGAGCCCTGCGGATTTAAATTGTCCTTCAATATAAGCCGCCGCTTTTCGCTGACCTTCCGTAGCCGTGCCACGGCCTTCCATGCCGGCACCGGCAATCACCTTCAGTTGTTTCTTGAGCGCTGACGCCTTGATCCTGCGTGCATATTTTTCGCCGCCCGGCTGTGCCTGCATGATTAATTGCGCAAACGCCAGCGTTAACAACAATACCGCTTTTTTCATGGTAACTGATTTATCTAGACCTTTTATTTCCTGGTGGTGACTATCTGTAAAAACAACTGCCCACAGGATAAAATCGTGCAGGCAGTTGTAAGAATGTATTTTAATTATTTACGCGTTAACTCCATTCTTTATCTTCTTCCTTTGCCATGTCTTTAACAACCCTGGCAGAGATCAAGATGCTGATTTCGTATAAAAGCAGCAGCGGCAGGGTAACAATTGCCTGGCTAACGACATCTGGCGGAGTGAT
>JBBSSY010000295.1:0-5079 GCA_038241595.1 Chitinophagales bacterium
GAAATAGAAATCGGTTATCTAAAACAATCAATGCCTATAGAGGAAGGACAAGTTTTACATAGCTTTTGGCAACGATTAATGAAAATAAGTACTTTTATTGCAGTATTTGCAGTTCGTTAAAGTGGTGAGTAATTCGGTGAGTTATAAAATATATTACTTTCAAAATACTGATAATTACGCATTTAAAGGAAGATTACAATTCCCTCACTCTCCGCTGATAGCATTCCACAACATCTTAAAACGCTATAAGATTCATTGTAGCGTTTCTTTTTTTGATAAGCAAGTCCATCCCTCATTCATCATGGGAGCGATCGCAATGAGGTCTTATATATTCTGCACTCGTTTTTGTGTTTGCGCGTAAAAATTCCGCTTCCAATAACCTTTTCCTGTCTATATATTTTTTAAGTTAATGAACAGAACGAATTGATTGCTGTTTGTTAAACCACTTTCTTAATTTTGTCCCACTTGGATACCCTTGTTTTTTCTAACTTGGGTTAACAATAACGATAACAATACAATCTTTAAAAATGGAAAAAAATTTAAACGATATCGGCAAATGTCCAGTTGACCACGGCGCTTTGAAACAGAATATCGCCGGTGGAGGTACTAAAATCCATGACTGGTGGCCGGACCACCTGAGGGTAAGTACGCTTCGCCAGCATTCATCCTTATCAAATCCAATGGATGATAATTTCAGTTATGCCGAGGCGTTCAAGAGCCTCGACCTGGAAGCGGTAAAAAAAGACCTTCATACCTTGATGACGGATTCCCAGGACTGGTGGCCGGCAGACTTCGGCCATTATGGAGGGCTGTTCGTTCGTATGGCATGGCATAGCGCGGGCACCTACCGTGTTGGAGATGGACGCGGCGGTGCAGGGGCCGGGCCGCAACGTTTTGCACCACTCACTAGCTGGCCAGATAATGTAAGCCTCGATAAAGCCCGCCGGTTGTTATGGCCCATCAAACAGAAATACGGAAACAAAATTTCCTGGGCCGACCTGTTGGTCCTTACGGGTAACATCGCGCTGGAATCCATGGGTTTTAAAACGTATGGTTTTGCCGGTGGACGTGAAGATGTATGGGAGCCACAGGAAGATGTGTACTGGGGTTCTGAAACAACCTGGCTGGGCAACGATAAACGCTACGCTGACGGTGTGGCTGGCGTGGCAGATCACGGGGTAGTTTCTTCCGATGAAAATGCGGATGGCAACCAGCACCGTTCCCGTAACCTCGAAAAGCCGTTGGCTGCAGCACATATGGGTTTGATCTATGTAAACCCCGAAGGACCTGATGGCAACCCGGACCCCCTGGCATCTGCACTGGATATCAGGGACACCTTCGGCCGCATGGCAATGAACGATGAAGAAACCGTTGCACTGATTGCGGGAGGCCACAGTTTTGGCAAAACACACGGAGCTGCACCCTCCGATCATGTGGGGAAGGAGCCTGAAGCTGCGGGTATGGAAGCGCAGGGCTTGGGCTGGAGCAATAACTTCGGGAGCGGTAATGGCGCAGATACCATCACCAGCGGCCTTGAAATTACCTGGACAAAAACACCGACCCAGTGGAGTAACAACTATTTCGAGAACCTGCTGGGTTTCGAATGGGAATTGACAAAAAGCCCGGGCGGAGCCAATCAATGGGTCGCTAAAGATGCCGGGGAGATTATTCCGGACGCATTCGATGCCGGCAAGAAACATTTACCCGGCATGCTCACAACAGATATAGCCTTAAGAGTTGACCCGGCCTATGAAAAGATCTCAAGACATTTCCTCGAGAATCCTGATGCATTTGCAGATGCATTCGCCAAAGCATGGTTTAAGTTGACGCACAGGGATATGGGACCACGTGCACGCTACCTCGGCCCCGATGTGCCGCAGGAAGTACTGATCTGGCAGGATCCTATTCCAGCGCTGGACCATGCACTGGTAGACGAAAATGACATCGCCGCATTGAAAACAAAAATACTCGAATCGGGGTTATCAGTATCCCAGCTTGTAACAACCGCATGGGCGTCGGCGTCTACTTTCCGCGGCTCCGATAAACGTGGCGGCGCAAACGGTGCCCGTGTCAGGCTGGAACCACAGAGATCGTGGCCGGTGAATAACCCGGCCCAGTTGTCCAAAGTGTTGGATACGCTCGGGGGCATTCAAACAGCATTTAACCAGGCGCAAACATCAGGAAAGAAAATATCAATAGCGGATATTATCGTCCTGGCAGGAAGTGCAGCCATTGAAAAAGCAGCGAAAGATGCAGGTCAGGCGACAGCCGTTCCTTTTACGCCCGGGCGCATGGATGCATCGACGGAAGAAACCGATGTGGAATCGGCAACTGTCCTGGAACCTGCCGCCGATGGTTTTCGCAATTACCGTAAAGCAGGGTATGCTGCATCTACGGAAGCTTTGCTGATTGACAAAGCGCAATTACTTACACTTACTGCGCCTGAGCTGACCGTATTAGTCGGTGGCATGCGTGTATTGAATACCAACTTTGACGGCTCTGCCCACGGTGTATTCACCCGGCAGCCAGAAACGTTGACGAATGATTTTTTTGTAAACCTGCTTGATATGAATACGGCATGGAAAGCGACCTCCGAAGACAAAGAATTTTACCAGGGTGTTGATCGGGCCACACAGAAAGCGATATGGACAGCCACACGCGCCGATCTTGTATTCGGTTCTAACTCGGAATTAAGAGCGGTGGTGGAAGTCTATGGCAGCGCCGATGCCAAAGATAAATTTGTAAAAGACTTCGTGGCTGCCTGGACCAAAGTAATGAACCTTGACAGGTTTGATCTGAAATAAGTTTACACCATCCAGGGTATAAATAAGGCGACATCTTTTGTCGCCTTATTTATTTTACGGGTTGTTGGCTAGCCGGAGTTCCTAATTGACATATTGCCCGGCGTATTTTGACATTCGGCCAATTTAAAACGCGTCTGGATAAATGCTAAAGTAGACGGCCTGGCGATGTGTTTATTATCACACGGTACGTCGTTGTTTTGCAAATGCTTTTGTCAGCGGGTGGCATAATCATTCATCTGATGTGATCGTCGTTTCAGCAATAGGGTCTTTTAGAGTAAAACGCAACCATAAATATCCGATTAGTCCCGCCAACACGGAGGCAACAATTACTGCTATTTTTGAACTGTCAATCTTTACTGTGTCTGTAAATGCTAACAGGGTTATAAAAATGGACATGGTAAAACCAATGCCGGCAAGTATTCCTGCGCCAAATATATGTTTGCGTTTTATGTCATCAGGAAGCGCACACCAGCCAATGGCAATGCCAATTATTGCAAATAAGAATATGCCTAACGGTTTGCCTGCCAATAAACCTAAAATAATACCTAAGCTGTTAGAAGTGATCAGGTCATTCGTAAATGATGCGGGAATGGCAATTGCGGTGTTTGCCAATGCGAATAGTGGCAGAATCAAGAATGCTACAATTTTATGCAAATGATGCTGCAATTTATAAGAAGGCGAATTTTCGTCTCCGTTTCCAAACGGAATAGCGAAAGCCAATAACACGCCCGTTATCGTTGGATGTATACCTGAACGATACATACAAAACCACATACAGCATCCCAACAGTAAATAAATGGAGACTTTGTGAACTTTCAACCGGTTTATTACCAGCATAATGACAAAAAGTAAAGCGGCCAATCCTAAATACAACAGTGAAATGCCATTTGAATAAAATATTGCGATAATCAAAATAGCTCCCAGGTCATCAATGATGGCTAAAGCAGTTAAGAATATTTTTAATGAAACGGGAACTTTGTTGCCAAGTAAAGACAGTATAGCTAAAGAAAAAGCAATATCTGTCGCCATAGGAATTCCAAAGCCGTTTTGTGTTACCGATCCATGATTAAAAAAAAAATGAGTAAGAGCGGGTATAGCCATACCTCCCAAAGCCCCCATCACGGGAAGCATCGCTTTTTTTACACTTGCCAGTTCTCCGATGTATATTTCTCTTTCAATCTCCAGTCCGACGAGAAGAAAGAAAACGGTCATTAAGCCGTCGTTTATCCAAAATTCTGTTGATTTTGAAAAAATGTGAAGGTGCCATACCTGGATATAATTTTCCGCTAGCGCAGAGTTGGCAAGCCCAAGAGATATAATTGTGCAAAAAATTAAAACCAGACCTGCCGATTTTTCGCTGTTAAAGAATTCGGTAAAAAGTTTCGTCAGTTTCATTATAGGTACTGTCAAAATTTTTAGGGTGTAAAAAGACGCTTGCCGCTAACACGGATCGCTTACAGCAGGTAACAAATTTCTTTCTGCTGCCCAGTCCAGCCAAAACTATAACTTAATACCGTCAAGTGCAAAACTGTCCGGCGATTACGCATAACTGCCGGGCATGAGCGCCTACGGTCACTCGACAACAGCGTCAGTTTGCGGAATGACAAAAGGAGGGGTGAGGTCATCGGACTTGCCGCCGTACGGCGCGGCACAAAAACGCCCTTGCGCGGTAAGCCAAGCGGAATCTCTGCACAGTTTTGCTGACTGAATGTGCTAAGCAAAGGTGTCGGTTAAACTGTCCCGAGATTCCATTATTAGACTTTTGCCTACACTTTTAATGGAAAGGAAGGTGGCGCGCCTCAAAATTAAAAATCTTTTTAGAACATAGAGATTAACGTTTTGTAACCAGCCCGCGATAACACAAAACCTATTTCGTTGTTCTTCCCGTCAATTTGTGTTTGCTAATTTCCATGTTCAGCAATTTCTTTTGGAAATTTATCGGCTATTAATTGCAAGTTTATATTGTGTTCCAGAAATGATTTAAGTCCTGCCAACACAATGGTAAAACCACCTGTCGAATCCTTAATAGATTCAATAAGTTCATCTCTTGTTTTATCAAAACCGTAGTGTCGAATTGTTACAAAAGTTGTTCCGTCAATCAAAGGTTTAAATTTGAAATCAACTGTTGTAGGTGGGTCGGTCGTAAACCAATGAATACTAATCTTTTGGTTTGTTGTAATTTCGGTCGCAATGACCTTTGTCGAGAAATTATACATTTCCCAAGTCCAGGTCACCGGTTTGCCAACCTCTAACTTATCGCTCCCGTTTGTAAACC
>JBBSSY010000296.1:0-5062 GCA_038241595.1 Chitinophagales bacterium
AAGTTGTTTACTCAGGATGGTTATAATTTGATCATTGTTGGCAGAGATCAGACGACATTGGATTCCACCGCCGCGGCACTAAAAACACAGAGCCCGGTGATAACCATCCGCAAAGATTTATTTAGAAGGAATGCCGCTTCCGAACTTTACACGGAAGTGAAGTCGATGGGCATTGACATCGATGTGTTGGTAAACGATGCCGGGCAAGGCGTATACGGTGAATTTCTTGCCACTGATATTGACCGCGAGCTGGACATCATCCAGCTTAACATCGCATCCGTAGTGGTGCTTACGAAACATTTTTTAAAGGATATGGTCGCTCGGGGCGAAGGAAAGATCTTAAATCTTTCTTCCATCGCTTCGAAAGTTCCCGGTCCGTACCAGTCTGTATACCACGGTACAAAAGCGTTTATCCAGTCTTTTACAGAAGCAATCCGCAGTAAAACAAAAGACAGCGGGGTAACAGTCACCGCCTTGCTTCCTGGCGCCACAGATACCGATTTTTTTAGCAAAGCGGATATGCTGGACTCTAAAGCCGTGCAGGACAAGGATAAACTATCTAACGCCGCCGACGTTGCCAAAGACGGTTACGATGCGCTTATGAGCGGAAAAAACAAAGTGATCTCCGGTTTAAAAAATAAGGTAGAGATCGCAATGACCAACCTGATGCCTGAGCGTATGGTCGCGGACCAGATGAAAAAACAGCAGGGGCCGGTTGAAAAAGATGGCCAGTAGTAAGGAAATGTTTTATAAGTATTAAAGAAATCAAGATGAAAGCAGCAGTTATACATGGTCCTAAATCAATAAAGTATGATACGGTGGATGACCCCACCATCAAGAATAGTCGAGACATCATATTAAAGGTAACGGCAACGGCCATTTGCGGTTCTGACCTTCACATTTATTCAGGCAGCCTGCCACAGCCACGGCCGATGGTACTAGGTCATGAATTTATGGGCATCGTGGAAGAATTGGGGGCAGATGTAAAAAACCTGAGCGTAGGTGACCGCGTGGTGGTCCCTTTCCCAATCGCCTGTGGTACCTGCTTTTTCTGCAACCATCATCTCCCTGGTCAATGTGAAAACAGCAACCCGGATCATTACGGCCCGGAAGGTGGATTGCTTACAGAAAAAGGAGGAGCGCTGTTTGGTTACACAGATTTGTATGGCGGTTATGATGGTGGCCAGGCGCAGTATGTACGGGTCCCCTACGCCGATTATGGTCCTCGTATCGTACCGGATGGTTTGACCGACGAACAGGTACTTTTTTTAACGGACATTTTCCCGACGGGGTATACCGGCATCGACTGGGGTGAAGTGACAGGCGGTGAAACGGTAGCTATCTTTGGCGCTGGTCCGGTGGGTATCATGGCGGCCAAAAGTGCGTGGCTGCGCGGAGCGGCACGGGTGGTTATTATTGATACGGTGCAGTACCGGCTTGACAAGGCAAAAGCCGCTGCCAACTGTGAAACCATTTTATGGGAAAGCGGGGCGAAAGATGTCGTAGAACAGATTCGTGCGATGACGGAAGGACGCGGCGCAGACGTTTGTGTGGAAGCCGTCGGTTTTGAATCCGACCGCAGTCTTGTCGACCGTGCCAGGGCCGTCATCAATTTCGAAGTGGGTTCGCCAAAAGTCATTGAAGCTTGTATGAGTGCGGTACGCCGGGGTGGCATCGTCTCGGTATTGGGCGTGTATCCGACAACGTATGACAACTTCCCGCTGGGACAATTCTTTGACAAAGGGATCGTCCTGAAAGGCGGCCAGGCTCCTGCACATAAACACATCGACACGCTGATGAAATACGTGGTGGAAGGCAAGGTTAAACTGGATGATATCATAACACACCGGTTACCGCTGTCAGAGATTGCACACGGTTACGAAATTTTCCAGAACAAAAAAGAAGATTGCGTAAAAGTAGTGCTGGATCCCTGGGGTTAATTGTATTATACTTTCGCAATAGTGCTTACATTAAAAGACTTCGTTCGAATTCGTACGAGGCCTTTTTATTCTTATTCATACCCGGCAAAACAATTCATTCCCGGTAAGAGACCAGATTATCCATATTATGGAAAAAAATGGTTTTTCCGGCCGGTTTTATGTGTAAAAAGCAACTGGCATGTTTCTCGCCCTCTTGTTCATGGTTTTTTCATAGGATATTGGATTTTAAAGCGGGGCTGGATTTCTATCCTGGCCCTTTTTTTTGCTTCTGCCGCCCGACCAACCAGAGAATGAGTCATGAGCAAATAAGTCATAAAGATCTCCCGGCAGTCGATCAAGCTAGTCATTACTTACCTACATTTAGGTACTGCATACTCAAAACACATGTAATGATTTTACGTACTACCTTACGATTACCGGCTTTAATTGTCTGTTTTAGCATACTGTCCTGCACGTCCCAGCGCAGTTACCGTTCTACCGTGGTGCACGATACCAGCATGCACAGCCGTTATGACGATACGACGCTATCCGTGGAGAATGACGATATCCTAATGCCATACAACCGCTTCATCGACCCGGCAGGCACTGTGATCCGTTTTGGGAAAGCCACGATGGAAAACCACAGCCTGGATTGTGCGCTGCTGCCCGGCGATACTGTTCTGGCGGTAGAGGATCGTTACGGACTAGCCCTGGTTGATGGAACCAGTAATACGTTGCTGTATCACCTCGATTATCCCGCGGCTTATGCTGGTATGATGAGTACCTATTCTGGCATCAAGGTGTGGAAAGAGGCCGACAGCATCCACATTTTCTGGGGCGCCGCGAATCCCACTACAAAACGCTCCGTACTTTTCGATGCCGTGTGGGACGGTAAAAAAGCCACCATCCTGCGTGTATTTCCGTTCGATGCCGTGCTGCCTGCGCCCATGGCACTACCTAATGACCTGGCCATCCGTTCAGAGAACGGGATCAACTACTTGTACGTCGTACTGAACGGCAATAGCCAGTTGAAGAAGATTCGTTTAAAAGACCAGGCAGTTATCTGGACCGCGCAAACGGGCATGGCGCCGTTTGGCGTAACCATCGCCAACGAACAGGTGTATGTCACTAACTGGGCGGGACCGGTACCGGTAGACACTACGCGGGAAACGGCAGGCATTCCCTATGCAAGGGTGTATATTGATCCGAGAACCGGTGCCACGGCTTCTGGCTCTGTGTCTGTATTTAACGTCACAGATGGCAAACTGGCCATCGAATTACCTGTTGGTCTTCACCCGAATGCAATAATAACCAGTCCAGATCGCCGGTTCGTTTATGTATCAAATGGAAACAGTGACATGATTTCAGTGATCGACGCGCGAAAAAACGAAGTGATCGATTCTATATCGGTGCGCCTTAACAGTGGCGTGCGCTCATTTATCGGCGATTCACCGAATGCACTGGCCATCGACAGTAGCGGTACACGCCTGTTTGTCGCAAACGGAATGGATAATGCCATTGCCGTACTTGACCTTGGAAAAAATGCATCAACCGCTGGCCGCGGAAACAGCCGGCTTGCCGGCTTTATACCTACGGAAGCGTACCCTTCCGGTATTGCGCTTAGCCGCGACCGTTTGTTTGTTGCCAATCTGGAAGGAGAAGGCGCAAGGGCAGGTGAGAAAGGAAAATACAGTTCGCACCAGCAGGAAGCAACTGTTTCCATCATTCCACTACCGGATGACAACTTGCTGAGAGATTATACCAAACGCGTGGAAAAAGCCAATATGGTATTCAGGGGTAAAATTTCGCAGCTTTCCCCGAGACCAGGGGTTACGCCAAAACCGGTTCCCGAAAGAATTGGCGAACCATCGGTATTTAAACACGTGGTGTATATTATCAAAGAAAATAAAACCTACGACCAGATTTATGGTGACATGCCGCAGGGCGATGGCATGAACTCCCTGTGTATTTTTGGCGAAAGTGTTACGCCTAACCAGCACAGGCTGTCGAAAGATTTTTTATTACTGGATAATTATTATGCGTCCGGCAAATCATCGGCAGAAGGCCACCAATGGACAGATGCTGCCATGGTGAGTGATTACGTGGAAAAAAATGTTCGCGCCTGGTTCCGAAGTTACCCGCATGTACAGGAAGATGCGCTGGTTTACAACAAGGAAGGTTTTATCTGGAACAATGCGCTCGACCACGGCAAAACGGTACGTATCTATGGCGAGGCATGCGTGCCAAAATGGAAGGGCAACACCAATTGGATGGATATCTATCAATTATACAAGGATAAAAAAACGTTTGAATTTGAGAACATAACGACCATATCAAGGGTGAAACCCATTATGTCGCCTACCTATCCCTGTTATGATGGACCGAAAATCAATGACCAGTTACGGGCGGATGCTTTCCTGAAAGAATTGAAGGAGTACGAGGCGATGCCTGGTGACCAGTGGCCGCAACTCGTCATTCTTGCGTTGCCCGCAGACCACACTGCAGGTATGCGTGCCGGTTATCCCACACCTCGCGCGATGGTAGCAGACAACGACCTGGCGCTTGGAAGGATTTTTGAAGCCATCAGCAAAAGCCGGTTTTGGGATTCGACGGCCGTTTTTGTTACGGAAGACGATTCACAATCAGGCTGGGATCATGTGTCTGGTTACCGAACCACCGGCCTGGTTTTAAGTCCGTACTCGCGCCTGCAAACCACGGTACATGTAAATTACAACCAGACCTGTATGGTACGGACCATTGAGCAGATCCTGGGAATCCCCCCGATGAATGCCATTGACGCTACGGCGCTGCCCATGTTTGCGTGCTTTACCGGCAAATTTAACAACAGGCCGTATACGCCACTGCCTAATAATATTGCACTGGATGAGATGAATAAAAGTCCTACAGCCCTGACCGGCCATGCAAAACGTTTTGCGCTTCTGTCAGCGACCCCGCAGTTCGATCATATTGATAAAGGAGATGATGATTTACTCAACCGCATTCTCTGGTTTTCCGTGAAGGGTGATGAAAAGTACCCGAAGCATATGACGCTGCCGCTGCGGTTAAGGAAGGATGATGATGATTAGCTGTCAGCTATCAGCTATCAGCTCTCAGCTATCATCTATCAGCGCCTTCGGCGATGG
>JBBSSY010000297.1:0-5059 GCA_038241595.1 Chitinophagales bacterium
CGTTACATCAAGATGCCCCGGAATGCTTGCATTTCCGGTTTGTCCGTAGCTGCCCCTGAGTTTTAAAAAATTATTTGTTCCGAACCGGCGCATAAACGGTTCGTCTGAAAGTATCCATCCTGCAGAGAAAGCGACAAAGTTCCCCCATCGGTACGTAGACGTAAACACCGAGGATCCGTCTCTCCGTACACTGATGCCTGCCAGATATTTATCCATGTATTTATAGTTGGCCCGACCAAAATAGGACTTCAACATGCTTTCGCCGGCTAATCCTGAAAACACATTGTCGATGAGAGATGGTGTACCCAGTTGCTGGTAAGTACCTACCAGGTTTCGTCCGCGCATGGTACGGATCCACTGATCGCCTTTCTGGGATTCTGTACCAGCCACCATATCAAGAAAATGGTTGCCCACGTTCTTATTGTATTTAAGATAAAAGTTATAATTAAGGTTTTTGGTTGTCGTTGCGCCATCCTCACCATAGGTACCGTCGTGGCGAATGTTACCTGATACCCAAAAATTTCGATTGGCCTGTATGATATCCCCCGAAAGTTCTGACCTGAGGGAAAGTCCCGTAACATAAGGAATTGAATACTCCGCATAAACACTGGCTAAAATACGGTATAAATCCAGGCTCTCTACGAGGTTTGCTGGATCACTGGTAGCCACTGGATTCTCTACGTATGGATTGTAATATTTAGTGGGATCAGCAAGGCTATATATTGGCGTAAAGGGCACCATCACCTGGTTTAAAAAGCTGAAGCCACCGGCTGTTCCAGATACATTTCCATCTTCGGTGCCTCCCGAGGTATTCTTGCCGCGGTTACCTTTGGATACGGATACATTTACTTTTGTACCCATGGTAAGCGATTTTAATGGCTTCAGGTCCAGATTAGCCCTTAAGCCATAACGCTCAAGGTCTTCACCGGGCATCACGCTACGGTCTTTTCTATACAGACCAGATACGAAATACCGGGCGGCATCATTACCTCCGCTAGCTGAAAAATTGGCACTTTGGAAATTTCCCTGCCGGGTTCCCATATCCACCCAATTGTTGTTAATCGCCTCCGCTTGCTGGCGCGTTAAAAATTCTGTGGCATATACTTTTTTCGAATAAAAGTCATTCATCGTATATGCGCTCAATCCGCCCGCAGCCTTCGCCTCATCCTTTATTTGAAACCATTTTTTGGAATCAAGCAGGAAACCTACTTTTTGCGACGGCAGGGTTGAAATGCCGGCGCTATAACCCACGTTTAGCGAAGCCTTACCCGATTTGCCGGATTTCGTCGTGACGATGATTACGCCATTTGAACCCCTGGACCCGTAGATGGACGTGGCAGCAGCATCTTTAAGGACGTCAACGGACAATATATCTGCCGGGTTAATCAAATCCATTGGTGATTGCTCTGCGGAACCATTATTGGTAATGCCTGTGCTGGTAACAATCGGCACACCATCAATGACCCATAGTGGGCTCGTACCGGCGCTGATGGAGCTCAATCCCCTGACCTTGATATCGACCGAAGCGCCTAACCTGCCAGAACTGGACTGCACACTGACGCCGGCCGCCTGGCCTTGTAGTTGCGCATTGAAATTTGTGGAACCTGTGGGATTCTCGAATACATCAGACTTTATGGTAGAAATGCTTCCGATAACATCCCGTTTCTTCTGTGTTCCATATCCTATCACGACTACCTCGCCACCAAGGGTCGCTTCAATGTCCATGATCACAGTAAGGCTTTTACTTTGCCCGACCGTCACACTTTTTTTCTGGTATCCAATCATGGAAAACTCCAATACTTCTCCTGCATCGGCATCAACAGAAAAACTGCCATCCGCCCCTGTGCTGGCGCCTCGTTGTACTCCCTTTGAGGATTTTATCAATACAGAAACACCCGCAAGCGGTTTGCCTTCGGCATCCTTTACGGTGCCAGTTATCATACTTACAGGTGCTGGCGTGGCACTTGCCGGGGGGCTTGCATAATTGACCGGCATACCGCCTTCCGCATATCCCGTCTTTTTAAAAATTGTAATCGTTTTCTGCTCGATGGAAAAATCAAGCGGCTGCCCTTCGAGGACATCTTTTAGTACGCCCTCTAAAGACTTATTTTTCACATGAACGTTTACCGATTTTGCGCCCTGTAAAACAGCGGCATCGTAGAAAAATACATAGCCCGTTTGTTTTTTAATTTCTTTGAAAATTTTCTCCAGTTTCACATTGTTTACTGACAAGGTTACATCCTGTGCAAGTCCGCCCGCGGATGCAGTAAGACAGGCTGAAAAAAGAAGAATCGTTGTAATTTTCATCAGCTGCAATGTTTTTTTGATAAGCACATGCCGGCAGGAATTGGCTTTAAAATGCATAACTTTACTTTCGTTTTAGTTAAATAATAAATGATCTGTCAAGAGGTCTAAATTATTGGATAACTAAAATACTGGCAGGGAAGTGGCTTCAACACTTTCCTGTTTTCTTTCCGGGTTATCTCTAAAAACGGTTTACTCTACACTATACTTGGTTTTTCTATGTTTTAATCAGGCAGTACGACAAGCTTCTTTCCTTCTATTCGAAAATGCACTTTATTCTTTTCCAGAATTTTTAGCATCTCCGACAAATTCAGATTTTTCTGCATTTCTCCTACGAATTGCCTTGGCTGATTGCTCCCTTCATACACCACGTCCACATCATACCATCGGGATACTTGTTTCAATACACTTTGAAGGCTGGCATTATTAAATTGGAAATAACCCTCTTTCCATGCCATCACAAAACTTACGTCGACGTCACTCATTACTCTTATCTCTTTATATACCAAAGCTTGTTGTCCGGGTTTTAATACGCGGGTTCCAATTTCATTATTTATATGTACAGATCCTTCCAGCAGCGTTACCTTAATGTCCTGGTCGTCATCTTCAAAAGCATTTATATTAAAATGGGTGCCCAGCACTTCCACACGCATGAATTTATAATTGACAATAAATGGTTTAGACGCATCATGCGCCACTTCAAAATACGCTTCACCGGTAACAGACACTATCCTTTCATTGCCGACGAAGGCAACAGGGTAGGTGACCGTGGTACCGGCATTAAGCCAAATTTTACTTCCATCTGCCAAAAACATATTGATCACATTACTTCCCCTGGGGTTTGACAAGGTATTGTATTGCAATGCTGAAATTTCGTCACCGGCGCTTTGCTGGTATGCAATTTCACCACCTTTAAGTTTCACCACTTTTACATTTCCCTGGGTAGCCAGTGCTTCGTTGCCAACGCTGTCCAGATAAATCTTTTGTCCGTTCGCAAGCGTAATCATCGCCCTGTTTGATTGGGGCGCTGGCACATCATTGCGTAATACTTTTGCTATTTGCGCAGGTTTAGATGAATCCTTAAAGAAAAAGAAATAGCTAAAAGTGCCTATGAAAAAAACAGACGCAGCCGCCCACCAGGTGGCACGCGACAGTAAATAGGGGCGGGTACGTATGACCGTTGGTGAATCATTTGTCTGTTCCAGAATACGGGCTTCGATGATATGCTGCATGATATCCTTTTCCCCTTCGCCCCAATCCCAGTCGTTTGTTTCAGCCAATTGCCGGTACCAGTTTTCTACCAGTTCACTTTCAGCGGGTGTGCATGATCCTGCCTGGTACCTTTGCAATAGTTCTTTAGCCTGGTGAATATCCATGTGAAAAATAGCTTGCTCACCTTATCGTCCGGTGAACAGGAGGAGGGGGGTAAAAGAAATTAATCTTTTTTTAACACAGGTAGAAAATAGCCAGGATAACGACAACAGTGACCGGACGAAGATTTTTCCGGATCAGATAGAGTGCATGTTGAATGTGTTTCCGTACAGTCTCTACAGATATGTCCATATAAGCGGCTATTTCTTTGTGGCTAAGGTATTGCTCGCGGCTGAGTTTATACACTTCCTGCATCTTATGCGGCATTTTAGCCACGATGTTATGAATGGCTTGTTGTATTTCCCGTGCATCCAGATCTGATTCAGTATTTTCTGAAAAGCTGTTTGTCTCCACATCTGTCAGCAGGAGTAAGTAATCCCGGCGCGTTATATTTTTTTCGATATAATGTATGCATTTATACCTGACACTTGTATGGAGATAGGCGGCCAGGGAGCCTTGAAGATTAATTTCATGCCTTCGGTTCCAGAGGGAAAGGAAGACATCCTGTACCACATCGGCGGCTTCGTCTTTTCCGCGGAGCACTTTACTTGCAGTAACAAACAGGCCTTCCCAATAACGACGATACAGAATCGTAAAGGCAGTTCGGTCACCATCAGCTATCTGCTGAAGCAACTGCTCATCAGTATACACGATCAGTGCCTGTTGATCATATGACATTAGGAAATCGTTAAACTAGTTAGTATCGCAATGAAAATTCCTTTCGGACATTTTAAAGTGACTATACAAACATACCTGTTATTTTAATACACTTTACGTTCTGTTTCATTGGGCAGGATGGAGCCGAGCTTGCGAGGTTTTTAGGGGACAAAGTTTCTTTCCCTGGTGCCAGGATGTCGGGTGGGTTTCATGGGGAGGACCTCGCAGCAGGTAATGATCATCACGATTTCTTTTCACCGGGTAGTGATAATATTAAATATAACCTTACGGCGGTTAAGGGGAGTAAATTAACGAATTGTCTTCAATCTTTGCAATAATATTTCCAAGGTGAAATTTTTTTTCTATTCGTAATTCCCAGGCTGAATTGTATATCCTGCAGATTGGTGCCTTGTCAGGGTAAATTTGGAATAATCCGGCTATCAGGGATAAGATAGTTATGGTCGTCAGACACGTTTTCAGGTTTGTAAAAAGCATCGGACGGTATTTCGACCATGGTTAAGCGCGTTCGAAGTAGTCTCAATTTGTCTGTTGTATTACCAGGAGTGTGGAAGGATATGGTAAGTCGCAATCTTATTATACGCATGTTTAGGTTTGTCTTCAGGCGGCAGCGCTTCGCTGCACCAGTTTGCCGATGCGGGAGAGCTTGTGATATTCACACAACCAATCCAACCCTTCGCAGTTAAACACTATGACTTGCGATACATCA
>JBBSSY010000298.1:0-5024 GCA_038241595.1 Chitinophagales bacterium
ACATCAAAAGATTCGCTGGCTTTTTTATCAATCTGATTGGGCGGGGCTGTTGCATCCTTTTTTACTCAATACATTTGTTTTTTTTGTTGATGTTCCCGATAATACGCTGCCGGTTCCGTATGGAATCACGGCGGGGCAAGCCCGGCCCTTACTTGCCAACCAGTTTCACCTCCCTTAAATCCAGCATAGAGCCTCTTTCAGATGGAGAACCAGATTTAAAAACCATTTTTTGAGTACCGGATGATAAATGAATGGTTCCTATCTTCTGTGTTTCGTAGGTAAACCATGAACCCGACTTGCCAATTTTTCCTTTTACCCTTTTTTTGCCTGCTTCAAATACAATTGATTTCCCTGCTTCTTTATCGGAAACGGACCATTCAAGATATACATCATATTTCCCCGCCTTTTCTATTTCCACGTTCCATTCTGCCCGGTCTTCAGTACTAAACCATCCAAATGCTTTCCACTCCGGCATGTATTTAATTTTGGGACCAATTGCTGCCGCATCCGCTGCGGTTAAGTGAAAGGCTGCATCATTTCCCATCCGAACCAGTTCCTGCTGGTTGGTTGTTTTCCTCTCCGATTTGAATGCGGGCGCGATCAGGTCATGCACCGCCTTTACAATAATATCCTCTACTTCCGGAGCAAACGGCGATGGTTTATCATAATAATACATACTTGATTCCGGTTCGTATCCACCTTCCCCAATCACGCGGCGGGAGGCTATATAACAGGGAACATCATTTGAATAAGCGTTGATCCACAGATGCTCCGCGCCTAGTTCATTTTTGAGTCGGGTAGAATAGTCTACCACCACTTCGCCGGCCAGGTTAACCATAGCCATTTTGTTCCCGAAGTTCCAGGTTTGAACAGGGTAATTTAGTTCAGCTGGAATTGTTCCTCCTCTTTCCACAAATTCCAGCGCACGTCGTGCATAATACCCTTTAACCGTTTTGTCATCCGTTAATTTAATAAGTTCTGCAACCGTTGGTACATTAGAAAATGGCAGTTTGATCCATTTCATGTTTCCCTCTGGTGGCGAAGTAAGCTTTTGTAATGGTGATTTGAGCAGCTTGTCTACATTGTCAGAGATTTCCTGTGCATGTGATTTCAGGTCTTCCATCGTACCCCGGGGTTGAGGATTTGCATCAGCGCCACAGCCAATAGAAACCATTGCAATCACACCTGCATGGTTGGCTTCTATAATACGCTGCGCTTCAGCAATCCAGTCGCCATGAATCTCATTTACATTTCCATTCAATGTGGTGCCATGACAGGCATAGTTCACTAAAACGGCTCTCAGTGTGCCATCAGGATTTGTTACACGCAAAATTGGCAAAGCAGGATCTACGGGGCCGCCCTTTGTACGACGGTTTGCAGCAAACCCAGCCTGTCCCTGCCCCCATGCAACAATTGCAGGCTTCCTGTTTTTTAACGCGGCAAGCGCTACTTCCTCCAATTGCGCACTTAGTTTTTCGGTATACTGTGCAATGTGCACGAGTTGGTTTATTGCAAGCAGCGAATCACTAAAATGATCGCCCCTGTATTCGAGAATATTGAGCAGGTTGCCAATCTCAGGACCACCGTGCGTATGAGAAGCACAAATGACAAGCTGAGCAGGATCTATCCCCATCTTTTTTGAAAGCTGTTGGGATAATTTTGCAGTTATTCGTGCCGTAATTCCTACCAGATCAACTGTGATAAGTATGGAGGGATGTTGAGCGTCGCTGCCAAAAGCAAGCGCCTTTGCACTCAGTCGTTGGATTATTCCACCGGATTCAGACTTCGGCCTGGCTCCATATCCTGCAAGTCGTATGGGGCCGTCAGGAGTAATATCAACACGAGCTACCCCTACTTCCATTGTGCCATCAACACCATCGTTTCGTTGTGAAAATGACATTTTATTAAAAAGCAAGAATGCGATCAGGATTATTATTTTTTTTTGCATCAAGGGTTTTATATTTAGTTATGATTGAGGGCATGTTTCACTTCATGATTTTATTTCGTAAGAAGAGTACTACATCAAAAATAAAGGTTCTTTTATAAAAGTGAATTGTCAAATGCAAACTAATTTCTTACTGATAAAACCAGGCTACAGATAAATAATTTTTGAAACTTGTCAAATTCCGTTAATGTTGGTTTTCTATATAAAAAATATTTTTGAATGACAAACAAGTATTTGAAGTCCCTTCGGCGTTCTTTTCCGCCGCTAGTATTATTCTTCCTGCTTGCAATGGTTGCAGGTTGTAACAATAAAGCCAGATCGCCTTTTAGTGCAGAAGCCAGGGAAGCACTCGCTACATTCACATTAGAACCCGGATTCAAGATCGAATTGATTGCCAGCGAGCCTTTAATCAATGATCCTGTTGCAATGACGATTGATGAGAGCGGACGAATGTTTGTAGTAGAAATGCCTGGTGTTCCTTTTAACAAATCCGGTACCGGCAAGGTCATTTTACTCAGTGACGCGAATGGCGATGGAAAAATGGATCATAGTATTATTTTTGCTGATTCGCTCATTCTTCCAACAGGCGTAATGCGTTGGAAAAAAGGAATTGTAGTTACGGACCCTCCTAATGTTTACTACATGGAAGATACAAATGGAGATGGAAAAGCAGATATCAGAAAGACGATGCTTGCAGGTTTTGACACTTCCAACCTCGAGGCAAATGTTAACAGTCCTCATTATGGCTTAGACAACTGGATCTACCTGGCCAATTTGCCCGTTGTAAAAAAGAATGGAATTCATTTTGCCGATGATACCAGTATCAATATACCGGAGAGTTCGGTGAGGTTTCGCCCTGACCAGCATACGTTTGAAGCCGTATCAGGCAAAACGCAGTTTGGACAGACATTCGATACCTGGGGCAATCATTTTATGGTAAATAACAGCAATCATATTTACCAGGAATTAATAGCCTCCCGGTATCTTGGGCGAAATCCTGATTTGATAGTTTCAAATGCAACGCAAACGCTTGCCGGTCATGGTGAAGTATTTCCCACCACTAAAAATCCGGAATATCAAATGTTAACAAATGTGGGCGTATTCACTTCCGCCTGCGGGCTTACAAGCTACCAGGGCGGGGCTTTTCCGGATAAATATAATAACGACGTTACATTTGTAGCAGAACCTGTCAGCAATTTAATTCATGCAGACCGACTGGAACCGGATGGGATAAGCTTTAAAGCAAATAGCGTTCTGGAGCACAAAGATTTCCTCACGTCAACGGACCCTTATTCCCGCATGGTTAATATGTACGTGGGGCCTGATGGAGCTCTTTATGTAGTGGATTTTTACAGGCAAATTATAGAGGGTCCTGAATTTATGTCGGAAGAGGTGCTTAAAAAAGTTGATGTCTACAATGGCACCGGTAAGGGTCGCATTTATCGTATCAGTGCTTCCGATGCGGCTCCTCCCGCATGGACGAGTGGCCTCAAACTGGGAGAGGCTTCCGATGAACAACTGGTAGAGAAACTGGGAGATGAGAATCTATGGTGGAGGATCAATTCGCAAAGGTTGCTGGTTGACAGAAATTCTGATAAGGCACTCCCCCTGTTAGTTAAAATGGCTCAGCATTCCACATTACCTATGGGCCGTCTCCATGCATTATGGACAATGGAAGGAATGAATAAGCTGACTGCTGATTTGATTAAAAGTGCCTTAAAAGACACGGTGACGGGTATCCGCGTGAATGCGATTAAACTGGCGGAACTTCATCTTGACAAAGATCCCCGCCTGGTTTCAGCCTTACTTGCGTTGCAGAATGATCCAGATAAAAAAGTGCGGTTTCAATTATTATGCACCTTGGGTTTTCTGAATAAACCCGCGGTTAACGAGGCAAGGCAACGCCTTCTTTTTAAAGATGTAAATGACAAGTGGGTGCAGATTGCTGCACTAAGCGCGGCTAGTTCTCAACCTGTAGAATTGCTCAACGCCGTACTTTCAAAATATGATCTGTCTGTTCCTGCATATAAATCTTTGGTTCAATTATTAAGCGGTATCATTGGAAAGAGTGAACCTGCGACAGTAATTCATCAGTTTCTTCAAAAAGCAATTGCATCTTCCGCTAACGGAAAGGATGACTGGCAGTCTCAACTGATTGAGGGCATAGCGCAAGGTTTAGGAAACAGGCAACCCATACCGCCTGGTATAGGTATGGAGAGGGATTTGTTGATAGGTGCCAGCCTGGAAAAGACTTCCAATTCGGTTAGAAAAGGAGCCTTACATATTTTGAAGGTTATCGGGCTTTCCGAAGGGGCTCAAACGAAAACCGCTATGTTAAAAGCGCTTCGAATAGCGGGAGATGAACGTTTGTCTGATGAAATGAGGTCATCTTCTATCGACTTCATGGCGCTTAAAAATCCAGCGCCATACACACCATTTTTGAAAAAATTAGTTAACCCGCGGAACCCGTTGCCTGTGCAATTGTCTGCTTTAAAAACACTTGGTGTTATCCCGGGAGAAGAGATAAGTAAATATTTATTACAGCAATGGTCCTCGTTAGGGCCCTACTCACGCAGTACAGCCATTTATACGCTTATGGATGGTGAGCCAAGAATTAAACTTTTGCTTGATGCGATAGAATCCGGTGCTATTAACAAAAGTGAAATCAGTTGGTCACAAAGTGTCCGGTTAAGATCAACGGGAGAATATAGAGACAGGGCAAGAACCTTGCTCACAAGCCAGGATAACAAGCGTAAAGATGTAATCAAACAATATCAATCCTCCCTTGAATTGAAAGGAGACAAGGCAAAAGGTTTATTAGTCTATCAAATAAATTGCGGCGTGTGCCACCAGGTAAGAGGAAAGTTAGGCCGATCATTTGGGCCCGATCTTGGAACTGTTCATGCATGGGCTTCAGCGGATATTATGACAAATATCCTTGATCCTAACAGGTCTGTTGCCCATGGCTACGACCTGTGGAGTGTAAAACTTTGCAATGGTAAAACTACGCAGGGAATCATTTCGTCTGAAACACCTACGGCTATTACACTCAGCAATGCCGAAGGCGAGGTTACCAGTA
>JBBSSY010000299.1:0-5015 GCA_038241595.1 Chitinophagales bacterium
AGACGCACTAAACAACAAATTGAGTAAATCCCCCATGATAATTGTTGATATTTTTCATCAATCAGCGGTGAGCGGTGAGCGATCAGCAATCAGCAATCAGCAATCAGCAGTCAGCTATCAGCTATCAGCTATCAGAAGGAGTAAGCGCAAGCAACCTTGTGAAAAATAACTTCAATTATATTGAGCATTTGAAATTATAGCATTGATTATTTCTTGCTGATAGCTGATAGCTGATAGCTGATAGCTGATAGCAAAAGAAGGTCTTAACACATCTGCACATGCTAAGACCTTCTTTATTAAATTTACACGTTATATCAGACCACCATATTGATCATTTTATTTTTAACGTAAATGATCTTTTTTGGCTGTTTGCCTTCCAGCCACTTTTGTACAATATCATTGGAAAGAACGATTTTTTCCACTTCTTCCTGTGACGCATTGAGGGCAATACCTATATTGGTGCGCACTTTGCCATTTATTGACACCGGGTAGTCTTTATTTGTTTCAATAAGATACTTTTCGATAAATGGAGGGTATGAGGCGTCCAGGATACTTCCTCCGTTGCCCAGTTGCTGCCAGAGTTCTTCACTAATATGCGGCGCGTACGGCGTTAACAGGATAAGCACTTTTTCCAGCACGAGTCTTTTATGACACTTAATCTCCAGCAGATCATTTACACAAACCATAAATGCACTGACCGCGGTATTAAATGAGAACTTTTCCGTATCGTCTTCAATTTTCCGGATGGTGCGGTGCAAAATTTTTAATTCTGCATCAACCGGTATATCATCGTTCCACACCCTGCCTTTTTGTTCATCGTAAAAAAGACGCCATAACTTACGGAGGAAGCGATGCACCCCTTCGATGCCTTTGGTATCCCAGGGTTTGCTCATCTCTACCGGCCCGAGAAACATCTCGTACATGCGGAAGGTATCGGCGCCGAATTTGTCAACGATCCAATCGGGATTAACCGTATTGAGTTTTGATTTACTCATCTTCTCCACTTCTGATCCGCAGATGTATTTGCCGTTTTCAAGGATAAACTCGGCATTTGCATAATCAGGCCGCCAGTTTTTAAACGCCTTCAGATCGAGTTCATAGCCGTCTACCAGGTTTACATCCACATGCAAGGGGTTTGTATCATACTGGCTTTTCAGGCCGGAAGAAACAAACTGGCTGGTGCCTTTCACCCGATATACAAAGCGGGATGATCCCTGGATCATCCCCTGGTTCAACAGCTTTTTGAACGGTTCGTCGTAAGACACATAACCCAGGTCGAACAGTACTTTTGTCCACAACCGGCTGTATAATAAATGCCCTACTGCGTGCTCTGTTCCGCCGATATAAAGGTCTACCTGCTTCCAGTAATCGGATGCCTTGCGGCTGCAAAATTCCGCCTCGTTATGCGGATCCATGTACCGCAGGAAGTACCAGCTGCTGCCTGCATAACCAGGCATGGTGCTGGTTTCACGGGTGGCTCCATCGGGCAGGTTTACCCAATCGGTGATATTGGCCAGCGGTCCCTCGCCTTCCGGACCAGGCTTATAATGATCTACGTGAGGCAATTCCAGGGGCAGTTCCTTTTCTGACAGCGGGGTTGCGACACCATTGTTCCAGGTAATCGGAAACGGCTCTCCCCAATATCGCTGGCGGCTAAAGCCGGCATCGCGCATGCGGTAATTTACCTGTCGTTTACCGACACCCGCTGATTCAATTTTCTGAAGCGCCACTTCCATGGCATCTTTCATCATCATGCCGTTTAAAAAGCCAGACTGTTCCAGCAAGGCCTCCTTGGTAGGGTTTGCTTCTTCGCCGGTAAAATGATCGCCGATGATATTGGTAATAGGGATATTAAAATGTCGGGCAAATCCAAAGTCGCGCTGGTCGCCGCAAGGCACCGCCATGATGGCACCGGTACCATAGCCCGCCAGGACGTATTCTGCGATCCAGATGGGAATTTCTTTACCATCGAATGGGTTTATCGCGTAGGCACCCGTAAAACAGCCGGTAATTTGTTTTACCTCGGCCATACGTTCGCGGTCACTGCGACTTTTAACGTAAGTAAGGTATTCATCGATCGCTGCTCGCTGACCGTCGGTCGTTATTTTCGCTACCAGGTCATGTTCCGGCGCCAACACCATAAAGTCCACACCAAAAATAGTATCTGGCCGGGTAGTGTACACCGTTAGCGTGAGGTCGTTGACCAGATCAACACCCGCGGTGGCATTACCTGCATCACTTTTTACCGGGAAGGTGATTTCAGCGCCTTGTGACTTGCCGATCCAGTTGCGTTGTTGTTCTTTCAGCGACTCGCTGAAACTGATATCTTCGAGGCCTTGTAACAAACGGTCGGCATATTCGGTGATGCGGAGGTACCACTGCCGCATCTTCTTTTTAATAACGGGATAGCCTCCACGTTCGCTGACACCGTTCACCACTTCATCATTCGCCAGTACCGTACCCAATGCTTCGCACCAGTTTACTTCGCCGTACGACGAGAAAGCAAGACGGTAATGCATCAGGATATCCTGTTGCTGTTTTTCGGAAAATGATTTCCAATCACCCCCGGTAAACGCTTCCACAGAAGCATCCCGGCGCTGTACGGATCGGCTGCCGGCTGTTTCGAACAGGTTGATTAAGTCAGCAATCGGCCTTGCCTTTTTTTCCTCCCGGTCGTACCAGGAATCAAATAACAACAGGAATATCCACTGTGTCCATTTATAATACCTGGGATCGCTGGTGCGCAATTCCCGGCTCCAGTCGTAACTAAAGCCAATTTTATCGAGCTGGGTTCTGAAGGTATTGATGTTTTTCTCCGTCGTCACCGCGGGATGCTGACCCGTTTCGATGGCATACTGCTCTGCGGGCAAACCAAAACTATCGTAACCCATCGGGTGTAGTACGTTGAAACCTTTCAGGCGTTTGTACCGGCTAAATATATCGCTGGCGATATAACCCAGCGGGTGCCCGACGTGCAAGCCCGCACCGCTCGGGTACGGGAACATATCCAGCACATAATAGGCAGGCTTGTCCGCGTCGTTCTTTACCTGGTAGGCATTTGTGTCACGCCAGTGTTTTTGCCATTTCTGTTCGATGTCCCTGAAATTATAATCCATGCCTGTTTCTATTTGCTTTTAATGATGGTTGAATGTTTTTCTACCGGTGTACCTGGCTTCATCCAATAAAGACAGAAGATGGTAAACCGGAAACAGCTTTGAATTGCTAAAGAAGACTTAAAATTCAACCTGGCTATGATTGGCTGCGCATTGCCGTGGAATATTTCAGTCGTGCAATCGTTACGAGGAGGACAAAAATACACATTCAACACATAATTCCACTATTTTTGTCCGATTGCAGGTATGCGGAATTTCCGTTATGCAATAGATTCTAACCGTTAAATCATCGCTCCATGGCTCAAATCGGAAGAGGTTCTTCCAAACGTTCGCAACCATCGTATTTCATGGCTATCCTGGGCGTGTCGCTCGTATTATTCATCCTCGGAATTTTAGGATGGATCGTTATCAATGCCAATAAACTTGGCGATTATTTTAAAGAAAATGTTGAAGTGCGCGTTTACCTGCGGGAAAATATTTCTTCCAAAGACAGCACTACCCTCGTTCAGTATGTTGCCAATAAACCTTATGTAAAGGAATATACCTATGTCACCAAAGACCTGGCAAAACAGAAGTTCCTGGCCGATGGCAACGACGACTGGAAGAATGTGCTGGATAAAAATCCATTACAGGCGAGTATTGACTTCACCTTGAAAAATCAGTACGTGGATGCGGATACACTGAAAGCGATTAAAAGCGACCTGCAGCAAAACATCGGCGTCAGCGATGTACAATACCCTGAATCATTAGTGACAAATCTCAACCGAAATGTGCGCAAGATCAGCCTGATATTATTGGGCATCGCCGTTTTATTGTGCATTGTGGTGATCGTTTTGATTGACAATACGATAAAACTGGCCATGTTCAGCAACCGGTTTATTATAAAAACCATGCAAATGGTAGGGGCCACCCGCTGGTTCATTGCGAAACCGATGGACTACCGAGCCATTATCAATGGTGCGATCAGCGGGGTGATTGCCCTTGCAGGTATCATCGGGCTGGTATTTATTGCAGAAAACCAGTTGCCCGAATTAAAGGCCATGCGAGACGTTCGCTGGTTGTCATTAATGGGCATCGGCATCATTGTCCTGGGCATGCTTATTTCCCTGTTCAGCACCCATCGAAGTGTGATCAAATACCTTAAAATGAAACTGGACGACCTCTATTAATGGCGCTGATATTGAATCGGACCACAGAAGTACATAATTATTTATCTTGCATCAAATTGTTGAAATGATTGAAAAGAAAACAGTTGTTCCCGGTACGTTGAATAAATCAATGTCTCCCTCTCCCCAGGCGCCGCATATCGACAGCAATTTCTTCCAAAAAGAAAATTACAAATGGATGCTGGCTGGTGCCATCGTTATTATCATCGGTATGTTCGTGATGAGCGGTGGTAAAAGCAGTGACCCTTCCGTATTTGATCAAAAAGAAGTGTATAGTACCACCAGGATCACCATTGCGCCCCTGCTGATCGTCATCGGCCTTGGACTGGAGGTATTTGCCATTTTCAGGAAACCAAAGGCCTGACCAGGCAATAACTTTTTTCAGGCAGCGTTGACATCACTTAACCCGGCATCCTAGCCTGACAACCCTTTCCGCATGAATATTTTTCAAGCCATCGTCATTGCCGTAGTAGAGGGCATTACGGAATTTCTCCCGATTTCATCCACAGGTCATATGATCCTAGCTTCATCCGCCATGAAAATCCATGAAGACCCCTTTGTCCAAACCTTTGAAGTGGTGATACAAATCGGTGCTATCTTGGCCATAGCGGCCATGTATTACAAAAGCTTTATCCAGGGACTGACCATTTACGGGAAGCTTTTGGTTGCCTTCTTACCTACAGCCGTAGTAGGTTTCCTGGCCTATGATACCATTAAGCTGTATTTATTCAGCCCA
>JBBSSY010000300.1:0-5007 GCA_038241595.1 Chitinophagales bacterium
AACCTTAACCTTTTCTTACTGTATGTCCCAACAACTTAAAACCTTAAACTTTAAACCTTAAACTTTTCTTATGGTTTTTTATCCCACCAAACCCTTGTCGTAAACAAGTTCGGCCCCTGCACCGCGATGGCGGCGTTGAAGTTCTCGGTATTCAGGCTGGCTTCAGACTGCGGGTAAGGCAGCCGGCGCGGAATCTCACCACCTGTTTCATTACCGGGATAATTGGTCGGAATCAACTTGGGATACCCGGTGCGGCGCCAGTTGGCATAAACTTCCATATTCACCATGAACATCGCCGCCCAGAACTGCGTATGGACCTGCTCCATCTGCTGCTCAAAGCTGCCTGCAGGCAACGGATTGGCAGCGATAAATGTGGTGATCGAGGCAGCGGGAACGGTGATGCCACCCGGGTATAACGTTTCCATCTCCATAGATGCGCGGATCGCCTTGTCGTAATGGCTTTTTGGCGTGTTGGACTCCCAGCCGCGCAAGGCAGCCTCTGCCAGGTAAAATTCCACTTCGGCATAACTCTGGAAAATGGAAGGCGTGGAGTTGCTACCGATCGTATTCAAGTTGATCTCGGAGTAATCGGCGAGGTTGTCATCCGTCCAACCAGGGATCAGTGTTTTAATGGTCGAATAGTCATAGCCGTTAGGAAGACCTTTTTGTTTGGAGGGAACGGTGCTGCTTGCCAGTTGTGTAGGATCGGCATTGCCGGGCCACAGCGTGATGTAAAACGGCAGGCGTGGGTCATTGTAATTCTTGAGGTAATCCACAAATGTTTTTGCCATCTTGCCATACCCTTTTCCTTTGGCGGAAGGCGGAACACCTTCCCCGCCCCGGAGCTCGCGTCCATCCCAGTAAAAATTCAGGGCAGTGCCGTCGGTATGATTGATCTTGGCGATGTCAGCGTTGCTGGTCATCACGCCACGGGCAATTGCTTTTTTCACCCAGAGTTGCGCCATGGCAGCATCTACCTTGGTCAACCGCAAGCCTAAACGAAGCATGAGTGAATTAGCGAATACTTTCCATTTGGCCACGTTACCACCATACACGAAATCGGCTGCACCGTAAGATGCTTTTGTGGCATCCAGTTTATCACCGGCTTCTTCCAGCTCTTTCAGCATGTTGGCATAAATATCCGCCTGCTTGTCGTATTTGGGTTTGTACAAACCGTCGCTCACACCCTGCCCTGCTTCGGAATAAGGCACATCACCATACATGTCCGTTATGCGGTGCATGATGTACACCCGCCAGATGCGTGCGATGTTATACTGGTTGACCATATCCGCTTTGTCTTTTGTCAGCGAAATGATCTGGGAGTTTTCTTTTAGCTCTATGTTGTATCCCGCATTGAACAGGCCGTCTGAATAACCGGTTTTTGCCAGGTATTTATCACCTGTCCACTGGTAGGGATTCAACGACGCAAAGTATTGCATAAAAGCGCCGGCCAGTTTATCGTTCGGGTAGAGCGTATTGTCATCGTTTGCACCTGCGGTGCGTACGATGTTGTATGAGAACATGCTGCTGATCACCGGCTCGGTGTACGCGTTCGGGTTCTGGTTCATCTCCTCAAACCCTTTATCGCAGGCGCTGAGTAAAAAGAGCGCCAACGTAGCCAGGGAAGCGTATCTGAAAAGTATGGTCTGTTGATATTTCATGAGCGTAATTTAAATTTTGTTTGAAAGGAAGCTGGCCGTTTAGAATCTCACCAAAAGATTTAAACCATAACTGCGTGTTGTCGGTACACCAAAGTTTTCAAGGCCCTGAGCATTTGAGTTGTTGTAGTTCGACTCCGGATCCACGTTAGGCACCTTGCTGTACAACAAAAACAGGTTGCGTGAGACCAGCGACAGGCTTACAGACTGCACGGGTGTTTGAGACAAGATGCTGGCAGGCAATGAATAACCCAGTATCACCTGGCGCAGTTTGACAAAACTCGCATCGTATACAAACTGGTCCGTAATATTAAAGGCTATACCCTGGTAATAATCCTGTGCCGGCACCACCTTGGAAAATGGAGCGCCGTTCTGGTCAACACCGGTAACGGTTACGCCTGTCTGGCGAACATTGTTTTCAACGGTCCTTTTATCAAGCCCGTAATAAGTACCGTATGCATTGGCCGAAGTATATAGTTTAGAACCGAAACGACCGTCGATTAAAAAGCCGAAGGAGAACGCTTTGTAACTGAAGCTGTTGTTGAGGCCCGACGTAAGCGGCGGTACTCCCCGTCCAAGCGGCATGATCGTGCTCTGGATCGGGATGCCATTTGCGTTGTTGTATACGATATTTCCTTTGGCGTCTCTTTTCATCTGGTTGCCGGCGATCATCCCGAACGGCTGGCCGACGTAGTGATAGATGTAGGCATTATATGTTCTCGGTGAGGCGCCGGGTAAGGCAAGGCTGGTAAAGCCGGGCGCGATGTCGAGTACCTTGTTGTCGTTATACGCCATGTTCAGGCTCACCTCCCAGCTAAAATTCGATGTTTTAGCTGGGGTGCCATTGATCAACACTTCAATGCCCTTATTCCGCATCTTTCCTACGTTTAATCGTACACTGCTGTAGCTGGATGACAAAGGCACAGATGCGCTCACAATGTCGTTGGTGGTGGTGCGGTTGTACACGGCGATGTCGGCGCTGAGGCGGTTGTTGAGTGTACGGATCTCTATACCGGCTTCAGCAGTTGTTGAGGTGTACGGTTTCAACGCATTTGGTATGGTGTTGGACGTAATGCCCATCAGCGGCTGGCCCAAATGCGTGGCAGATTGCGCCGTATAGGTAAGCGACAGCCCATAAGGGTCCGGCGCACCGCCGCCAACTTGTGCCCAGGACGTACGGACCTTTGCATAATTCAACCAGGTCGGTTTTGAATGCCATACATCTGAAAGCACAAAACTCAAACCGGCAGACGGGTAAAACGGGTGGTTGTTGGCAATCGATAATGTCGAGAACCAATCCTGCCGGCCTGTCAGCGTCAGGAATAACAAATTTTTGTAACCGAGATCAGCAGAGGCAAACAGGGAGTTGATTGCTGTTTCACGGAAGACCTGTGTAAACGTCTGGCTGCTGCCATTACCAATTGAGTATTTGAACGGCACGTTGAACAAACCACTCGACAGGTTGATTCCTTTTACGCGGTTGTGCATCTTGTTACCACCCGCGATGGCGTTGATTGAAAACACCCCTACCTTTTTATCGAAACCGAGAATGGCTTCCGCATTGGTTTCATACGTGTTGCTGGTGTTGGTGGTCATGTCTCCCCGCGTGTTGGTCAGGATGCCGGTCGGGTTGACGTCATAGCCATCCAGGTTGAAGTAATCGATGCCTACCCGGCCACGTGCGTAGAGCCAGTCGGTGATATTATACCTTGTACTGAATGAGCCGATGATGCGCTGGCGATCATCCTGGTTTTTTGCTTTGTTGATGGCGAAATATGGGTTAACCACGAATACGTAATCGTTCCATTCAGTTTCATAACCCCGTTCGTCATATCCGGGTGCGAGCGTACGCACGTCGATATTTGTTGCGATCAGTCCGACAGATGCATTTGGGTTCTTCGTAAAATTGGCCACATACGTGCGGTTCTTGTTCACTTCGTTGGTGTACTGGATATTGCCTTCGAAAACCACTTTCCTGGCAAGCACCGCGTTGGTACTCAGCGAAAAAGTTTTGCGGTTGATGGATGAATTCGGCACAATGCCTTTGTTGTCCATGTTGGAGACGGAGAAACGGAAATTGGCCGTTTCATTGCCACCGCTGAGCGCAATGGTGTTGGTAAACGTGGTACCGTTGTTGTAAAAATTTTTTATGTTATCCTTCTGCGCCACATAAGGTCTTGCTACACCGTCGGGCTGTACTACGCTGGAGCCGTCCAGTCTGGCACCCCAGGAAATTCGGCCGCTGGCGATGGCTTCACTTTTCGAAGTGGGCGCCAGGCCGCGCTGGCCGGAACCGAATACATACTGCCAGTCGGGGATGCTGAGCGGACTTTCCATGGTGGCAGTGGAATTGAATTCTACACCGATGCCTTTTTGTGCACGGCCCGATTTTGTCGTGATGAGAATAACGCCGTTGGCTGCACGGGACCCATAGAGCGCCGCGGCGGTTCCCCCTTTCAACACTGAAATACTTTCTATATCATCCGGGTTCAGGCTGCTCAGGCCATCACCCCTGTCTAGGCCGCCTTCACTGCCCGCTGAACCCTGGTTTGAATTGTTAATCGGGATGCCGTTGACCACATACAATGGCTGGTTATCGCCGCTGAGTGACCCGTTGCCGCGGATGATCACGCGGCTTGATCCGCCCGGACCGGTAGAGGTGCTGCTGGCGGTAACGCCTGCCACGCGGCCGGAAAGGGCATTGCCCAGGTTGAGTTCACGGGCCTTGGTGAGCGACTCGCCGCCTACCTGGGTTACGGCATACGTCAGCGCCTTGCTTTCGCGTTTGATACCGAGGGCGGTTACCACTACGTTACTCAGCTCCTGGCTTGACTGCTGCAGGGTGATGTCCAGGGTACTGCGGCCATTGACCGGCAGTTCCTGCGAGGTGAAGTTTACAAATGAAAATATCAGCGTGCCGTTGGCTGGCGCATTGACCGAATAGCGGCCCTCGTTGTCAGACGTAGTACCGGTATTGGTACCTTTTACATTGATGCTGACACCTCCAATTGGCGCATTTTTGCCATCCACAATGCGTCCGCGTACGATGGCACTTTGCGCAATTGCCTGCATTGAACAAAAAGAAGTAAAGATTGATAATACAAACAGGTAGTACCATTGCCTGCCGGAATAAGACAGTGAGGCAAGGCTCTTTAGGCGGGAGTTTTCTCTAAGCATAGTAGAACGTTTTTGGATTTATTGGTGGTAAGTCGGTTGAGTTCGTCATTTCCCTTATTGGCAATCGAAAGTTTACGTGCAGCCATCATTACATAGCCATATACTGAGTCTTGTAATGCACGATTTGGCGTGCATTACATGGCAACGGGGCAAAAAAAATTGAATTTTTACT